>DASZJC010000562.1:0-7585 GCA_035948495.1 Xanthobacteraceae bacterium
CGCGGTCTCGTCATGCACGTGGCCGCGGCAGGTGGTGATGAAATAAGCGTGCGGCTGCATGAGCGCGAACTCGCGCGCGCCGATCATGCCGCGCGTCTCGTCGGTGAGCGGGCAATTGAGCGAGACGTAATCGGCTTGCCGCAGCAGCTGGGCGAGTTCAACCTTCTCGGCGCCGCGCTCGGCGGTCTCGTCGGCGGACAGATACGGGTCGTAGGCGAGCGCGCGCATGGCGAAGAGGCCGCGCGCGAGTTCGGCGACGCGCCGGCCCACGTGGCCGAGGCCGACGATGCCGATGGTGCGTCCGTGCACGTCGTCGCCGACGAAGCTGTTGCGGTCGATGGCGTCGCCGCGCCGAATGGCGCGGTCGGATTCGGAGATCCGTTTCGACAGGGTGAGCATCATGCCCATGACGTGCTCGGCAACCGCCTCGCGGTTGCCGCCGGCTTGATTGAGCACGAGCACGCCGGCGGCGGTGCAGGCCTTCACGTCAACGGTGTCGTAGCCGGCGCCGTTGGCCGAGACGATCAGCAGGTTGGGGATGCGCGCAATGAGTTCGGCGGTCGCGTGGAAATGCGGCGCAATCTCATAGCGCGAAGACCCGATCTGATAGGCATGAGCGACCGCGAGAACCGGCTCGACCGCCGCGGCCGTGCCGTCGTTCTCGAGCTTGTCGAGCCGGATGTCAGGCCGCTTGGCGATCGTGTCGAGGTAGCTCTGGTGCGCGAGGTATTTGACATAGAACACGCGCTTGGTGTTGACGGCCATTTGTCCGATTCCACTACATTGATGCAGGATGACGAGCGGCGGGCTTCCGGCCGCATAGCCACGGGATCGGGGATCCGCCACCGGAACGGCGCAAGATTGCGGATATTGCCGGCCGGAGCAAGCCGACAGGCGCTTGAACGGATTCAGGCAGGGTTCGCGCTTTGGCGCTAATTCAAGAAATCCGCAATGATCTCCGCGCATTCGCCGGCGCTGGTGACGAGAAAGAGGTGCCCGTCGTCGATCGTCACCAGCCGCGCGTGCGGAATGAGCCGCGCCATGCGGCCGTTGGCGAGCGGCACGATCGGATCGTCGGTCCCGGCGATGACGAGGGTCGGCGCGCAGACCAGCCAATTGCTCCGCCAGGCGACGGGGCGAGTCGGCGGGTTTTAGTGGTGCGACCGCCCATCGTGCGAGCGGCAGGCAGGCAAAAAAATTAGGTATTTATTCGAGTTAAGCCATAGCAAAACGCCAGCAACCCGGCGCAAACCATTGACTTTCCGCGGTTCGTCACTATGTTCGCGGCGCCGGTCGGAGGATGGACAGGATTCGACCGTCTCTTTCCCGCGCGCAAGCTGTCGTCCTTCCGTGTCCGACGAAGCTCGGTCCGGGACGGCATAGATTAGAGGATACATGTCGTTTTCACAGCTCGGTTTATCCGAGAAGGTTCTCGCCGCCGTCGCCTCGGCAGGCTACACCACCCCGACGCCCATCCAGGAACAAGCCATCCCGCACGTCCTCAAGCGGCGCGACGTGCTCGGCATCGCCCAGACCGGCACCGGCAAGACCGCGGCCTTCGTGCTGCCGATGCTCACCATGCTCGAGCACGGGCGCGCGCGAGCACGCATGCCGCGCACGCTTATCCTCGAGCCGACCCGCGAACTCGCCGCGCAAGTCGAGGATCATTTCGCCAAGTACGGGGTCAACCATAAGCTCAATGTCGCGCTGCTGATCGGCGGCGTCTCGTTCGACAACCAGGATGTCAAGCTCACGCGCGGCGTCGACGTGCTGATCGCGACGCCCGGGCGGCTGCTCGATCATTCGGAGCGCGGCCGGCTGCTGCTCACCGGGGTCGAACTTCTGGTCATTGACGAAGCCGATCGCATGCTCGACATGGGGTTCATCCCGGACATCGAGCGCATCTGCAAGCTGGTTCCGTTCACCCGCCAGACCCTGTTCTTCACCGCCACCATGCCGCCGGAGATCCGGCGCATCGTCGACACCTTCCTGCACAATCCGGAGCGGGTCGAGGTGTCGCGGCCGGCCACGACCGTGGCCGCGGTGACGCAATTGCTTGCGCCCGCCGGGCGCGAGCCGCAGGACAAGCGCGACGCGCTGCGCCGCCTCATCCGCTCGGAGGCCGGCTTCAAGAATGCGATCGTCTTCTGCAATCGCAAGCGCGAGGTCGCCGTCCTGCACCGCTCGCTGGTGCGCCACGGCTTCAACGCGGTGGCGCTGCACGGCGACATGGACCAGCCGGCGCGCACGGCGGCACTCGATCAGTTCCGCCGCGGCGACGCCTCGCTGCTGATCGCCTCCGACGTCGCCGCCCGCGGACTCGATATTCCCGAGGTGAGCCACATCTTCAATTTCGACGTCCCGCACCACGCCGACGACTATGTTCACCGCATCGGGCGCACCGGCCGCGCCGGACGTTCCGGCACCGCCATCACGCTGGTGACGCCGGCGGATCACAAGGCGGTCGCCGCGATCGAGAAGCTGATCAGCCGGACCATCGATTGGGCCAAGGCGCCGCCTCGCCCGGAGCGGCGCGAACACGAGCCTCGCGCGGAGCGGAAACACGAGGGGCGGCAACGGCCGGCACCCGCACCGCGGCGCCCCGAGCACCCGACCGGCCCCGCTCCAACCGCGCAAATTGCCCGCCTCGACGAGGCACGTCCGCACCGGCGGCACGACCGCGATGGCCGCGACCGCTCCGAAGACAACTCCGGCCACCTCCCCGCCTTCCTGCTGCGGCCCGTACGGGTCAAAGCCTAAGGCCGCGGCCCCCCGTCGAGCGCGCTCGCGTTGCGAGTACAGACCGGCGACGCCGTACACCTGTACGTGTGTTTACTTCCCGTTCACGCCTGTACGTTAGGGTGCCTGCGGGATCGGTACGGGGGTGCGGGCCGCGTGGTCCGCGCAGGGCGCTCGGAATGGCGGCGAACGGCAACGAACACGAGCGCACGCTGGCGTTCGCGGAAATCGCGCTCGGGCAGATCAAGGCGCTGCGGCAGCCGGCCTACCCGCGCAACTACGAGGTCTGGTACACATACGCCACCGGTTACAACTCGGCGCTCAATCAAAACATCAACGAAGCGCTCGCCCGCAACGGCACGCTGAGCGCCGCCGACATCGACCACATCTACGATGCGCATCTGTCGTCGACCCGCCTGACCGACCGCATCGACAACGTCGGCGCCAAGGTCGTCGACGAGATCGACCAGATCATGGCGATGATCGACGCCGCCTCCGGGTCGGCGACGAACTACAGCGAAAGCCTCGCCGACGTGAGCCAGAAGCTCGGCGCGGCCGACCGGGAGGGCCTGCGCACGATCATCCAGAGCCTGGTGGTCGCCACCAAGGACATGGAGACGACCAATAACGCGCTCGAGGCGCGCCTGAAGGCATCGAAGCACGAAATTACCCAGCTGCAGCACAATCTCGAAGCAGTGCGCAACGAAAGCCTGACCGATCCGCTTACCACGCTTGCCAACCGCAAATTCTTCGACTTGGCACTCGACAAGGCCATCGCCGAATCGGCAAAGAGCGGCGAGCCGCTGTCATTGCTGATGACCGACATCGATCACTTCAAGAGGTTC
Source organism: Xanthobacteraceae bacterium (assembly GCA_035948495.1). Taxonomy (GTDB): domain Bacteria; phylum Pseudomonadota; class Alphaproteobacteria; order Rhizobiales; family Xanthobacteraceae; genus AP-16. The sequence continues at coordinate 3,585 of DASZJC010000562.1, forward strand.
AACGACACGTTCGGTCACCTCACCGGCGACCAGGTGCTGCGGCTGGTCGCTCAGGCGGTGAAGCAGAACGTCAAGGGCCAGGACGTGGCGGCGCGCTACGGCGGCGAGGAGTTCGCGGTCGTGCTTCCGCGTACCGGCCTTCAGCAGGCGCTCGTGGTCGGCGACCACATCCGCCGCGCCGTCATGGGCAAGGAGTTGATGAAGCGCTCGACCGGCGAGCACCTCGGCCGCATCACGATCTCGGTCGGGGTCGCGACGTTCCGCCCCAACGACACGGCGCAATCCTTTATCGGGCGAGCCGACGCCGGCCTTTACGCGGCCAAACGCAACGGCCGCAACCGGGTGATCTGCGAAGCCGATCCGGAGTTCACCCAAGCGAACATGGCCGCGGTCGCCTGAGCGACCCCTCCCCTGAAAGGGGAAGGATTAGCGTGCCGGCTCGAGCGTGCCGTCCGACGCCGGCGTCAGCGCCACGGATTCGCCGCACCCGCACGCCGACGTCTGGTTCGGGTTGTTGAACACGAACTGCGCCGACAGCTTGTCGATCTTGTAGTCCATCTCGGTGCCGAGCAGGAACAGCACGGCCTTCGGGTCGATCAGGATGCGCACACCCTTGTCCTCGACGACCTCGTCGGCCGGATCGACGCGCTCCGCGTATTCCATCGTATAGGCCATGCCGGCGCAGCCGCCGTTCTTGACGCCGACGCGCACGCCCGCGATCGGCTTCTCGGCGCGCGCAAAGATCTCCTTGATGCGCGTCGCCGCGGCGTCGCTCAGGCGCATGACCTGCAGTTTCGGCCTTGCCCTAGTCGTCGATGGTGCGGCCATCGTTTCCTCTTCTTGAGCGCCGGATCGCGCGGCCGGCGGCAGGCGAATCGCAACGTCTCATATCTGGCCTCGCGCGGGCCGGAACGCAATGTTTCTCACCACATGTTCAACGCAACGCGCGCCTCGTCCGACATCCGGCTCTGGTCCCACGGCGGATCCCAGACGACGTTGACCGCCACCTCGCCGACCCCCGGCACGCTCGCGACCGCGTTCTCGACCATCATCGGCAGCTCGGCCGCGGACGGACAGTTCGGCGTAGTCAGCGTCATGTCGACGGTAACCTTGCGGTCGTCGGCGATGTCGACCTTGTAGATCAGCCCGAGCTCGTAGATGTCCGCCGGGATTTCCGGGTCGTACACGGTCTTGAGCGCGGCGACGATGTCGTCGGTCATGCGCGCCACGTCCTCGGCCGCCAAGGCCGGCCCGTTCGCAGGCGCGGCCGCCGCGGCCTCGGCCGGCGCCGCCGCGGACAAGGTCGCCTCGCTGGTATCCTGCTCGCTCATGCGAAGAAATCCTGCGCCTTGATCAAGGCCTGCGCAAGGCTGTCGACCTCGGCTCGGGTGTTGTAGAGCGCGAACGACGCACGGCAGGTCGCCGTCACGCCGAAGCGGGCGAGCAGCGGCATGGTGCAATGGGTCCCGGCGCGCACCGCGATCCCGGACCGATCGATGATGGTCGCGACGTCGTGCGGATGGGCGCCCTTCATCTCGAACGCCAGGATCGCCCCCTTGTCGGGGGCGGTTCCGATGATCCTCAGCGAATTGATCTCGCGCAGCCGCTCGTGGGCGTACTTGATGACGGCGCCCTCGTGCGCGTGGATGCGCGTCTTGCCGATCGACTGGACGTAGTCGACCGCGGCGCCGAGCCCGATGGCCTGGACGATCGGCGGCGTGCCGGCCTCGAACTTGTGCGGCGGCTCGCCATAGGTAATGCGATCCTCGAACACCTCGCGGATCATTTCGCCGCCGCCGTTGAACGGCGCCATCGCGTCGAGATGCTCGGAGCGGCCGTACAGCACGCCCACCCCGGTCGGCCCGTAAAGCTTGTGCCCGGTGAATGCATAGAAATCGCAGCCGATGTCGCGCACGTCGACGTCGAGATGCACCGCCGCCTGGCTGCCGTCGAGCAGCACCGGAATGCCGCGCGCGTGCGCAAGCCGCACCACGTCCTTGACCGGCACGACGGTGCCGAGCACGTTCGACATGTGGGTGACCGCGACCAGCTTGGTGCGCTCGGTGAGCAGCTTCTCGAACGCGTCGAGGAGGAAATTGCCCTCGTCGTCGACCGGCGCCCACTTGATCACTGCGCCGTTGCGCTCGCGCAGGAAGTGCCACGGCACGATGTTGGAATGGTGCTCCATGATCGAGAGCACGATCTCGTCGCCGGGCTTTATGCGATCGACCCCGAACGAATAGGCGACGAGGTTGATCGCCTCGGTGGCATTGCGGGTGAAGACGATCTCCTGCGGCTTTTCGGCGTTGAGGAACGCGCGCACCTTCTCGCGCGCGCCCTCGTAGGCCTCGGTCGCCGCGTTGGCGAGGTAGTGCAGGCCGCGGTGGACGTTGGAATATTCGCTGGTATAGGCGCGCTCGAGCCGGTCGAGCACCGCACGCGGCTTCTGCGCCGAGGCGGCGTTGTCGAGATAAACCAGCGGCTTGCCGTAGACCTGCAGCGCCAGCGCGGGGAAGTCCGCGCGGATGCGGGCCACGTCGTAGGCGCCGTTGGTGACTGCCGGGTGCATCGATTCAGCCATTCGTCTCACCCGCGCGTCTTGAGCCACGCGGCGGCGGCTCCGGTCAACGCTTCGCGCAAGTCTTCGCGTTCGATCGTCTCGAGCGCTTCGACGACGAAGGCCTGAATCAGCAGCGCCTCAGCCTCGTCCGGCGGAATGCCGCGCGCCTTCAAATAGAACAGCAGATCCCTATCGAGGGCGCCGGCGGTGGCGCCGTGTCCGCACTGCACGTCGTCGGCGAAAATCTCGAGCTCGGGCTTGTTGTCGGCCTCGGCCGCCTCGGAGAGCAGCAGCGCGCGCGTCATCATGCGCGCGTCGGTCTGCTGGGCGCCGGGACGCACGATGATCTTGCCCTGGAACACGCCGCGGCTCTCGCCGTCGAGCACCGACTTGAACAATTCCCGGCTGGTGCCGCCGCGGGCTTGATGGTCGACCACCAGGGTGGTGTCGACGTGCTGGCGGCCCCTGAGCAGGCTGGCGCCGCCGATCGTGGCGGCTGCCCGCTCGCCGGCAAAGCGCACATGCAGCTGATTGCGCACAATCGCGCCGCCGGTCGTGAACGACAGGTCGTGCAGTTCCGACCGGGCACCGATCGCCGCCATGAGGGTGGAAATATGGAGCGCGCGCGAGCCCTCGACGCCGATTTTCACGTGATCGACGCGCGCATCGTCACCGATCATCAGCTCGAGCGCGTTGTTGACCTGGTAGTCGAGTTCGTCCGGCCCTTCGTGGCTCTCGATCAGGGTGGCGCGGGTGCCGTTGCCGATGACGACAAGCGAGCGCGTGAACACCGCCGCCGCGGCGCTCGCCGCATAGGCGAAGACCAGGTGGATCGGTCGCGTGAGCGCCGCACCGTCGGCAAGGCGCAGGACGACGCCGTCGCCCATGAAGGCGGTATTGAGCGCGGCGGCGATGTCGTCGGTCGGCGCCACGGTGCCGAGGAGGCGCACGACCTGCGCGTCGGCCGAGGCCAGCGCCGTCGCCATCGGCACGACAGTCAGGCCGGGCTCGAGCGCGGCGAGATCGGACAGTTCGGGCACGAACGCCCCGTCGACGAGCACGATCCGCCGCGCCTCGACGCCGCGCACGAGAGCACCGGCGTTTTTCGCACGGGCTATGCCGGCGGAATCGGGCGGGCCGGCGAGCGGCTTTGCCTCGCGCATCAGCGCGCGCAGGTCGGTGTACTTCCAATCCTCGATGCGCCGGTGCGGCAGGCCCTCGGCGGCAAACCGGTGGAACGCCGCTTCGCGCTGGGTCGCAATGGGATCGCCGGCACGGTCCGCCGTTCGGGCGACAAACGCCTCCGCCAGCGCCTGTTCGGCCGCGGTTCGGATTGGACGCACGTCGGCGCTCATCTAGACCCTCACGCCGCTTCTTCTTCCTGGAACTGGGCGTAGCCGCGCGCCTCCAGGTCGAGCGCGAGCTCCTTGCCGCCGGTCTT
>DASZJC010000563.1:0-4217 GCA_035948495.1 Xanthobacteraceae bacterium
CGGCATGGTAGACGATCGAATAGCCGACGTTCTGGCGATGCCGCGCCGTGGTCCATTCGCCCAGGCTCCGAGCGAGCGTGCGTGGTTGCAGCGGGCCGGGCCGCAGGAAGCCGGATTCGTGGGCGCGCGGCTGCATTTCGACGACAAGAAACTCGTCGGAATCGGTGATGACCGATACGTTCCCGGATGGGCACATTTCCGGCACGAACGAATAATCGCACGAGGCGCCGATCTTGAAGTCGGTCACCTCCGGACGAATGGCGATCATGTGCATCAGATAGAATCGGCCGAGCAGGGTGTCGCCATCGACGCGCCAAAACAGCCGATTGGTATGCGCATTGTGGGAGCGCGAAGAATTGAGCGTGTTCGCGATGGTCGCGGGGTGGAGGTGGCCGAGCGCCCAGCGCACCAGCTCGCGGGCAGGAAACGCCGCGCGAGCGGCCTCGCTCGCCATCCGGTCGCGCAACCAGCGGGCCGCTTCTTCCGCGGTGACCTGGAAATTGCCGACCAGAACCGCGCTCGCGCCGGCCCGGATGCGGGCGAGCACGCTCGCAAGCGAGCCGTCCGCGACGATGTAGTCGGAGACGAGAAAGAAAAAGCAGGTGTCCGGCATGGCCGGACCGGCGGCCCGGATCGCCGCGGCGTAGGCAAGGGTGAGCGTCGTGGAATTGTTTCCCGTCGTGATCAGATGATCGATCGGGCGAATCGTGGCCGGACAAATGCCCGCCAGGCAAAGGAAGGCCGGATGCTGCCGGATATAGCCCTCGTCCTCCGCGCTGGTGAGGATCTCGAACTCGCAGGGCAGCGCGTTGGCCAAGGCCGGCAGATTCCCGGGCGCAAGCAGCGTCGGCAAGCCCAGGTCGAGGAATTGCCTGACGTAACGATGACCCCACACCGGCAGCAGCAATTTCACGAACTTGGGCGGCGGGCGTTGCGGCTCCCGGCGGCTCCTCTCGGCCGGGGCACCAACCCGGGAGGAATCCTCGCGCTGCCGGACGTCATGCATGTCGGGTTCGATCGAGCCGCGTTCGAGGCGAAGACAGCCGAAATGGTGGGCCTGTCCTTCGCCCGCCTCCCCTATCACGGCACTTTCCACAGGCGGCGCAGGTGCAAGCTCGTGCGCGGGACGCGCCAGAACGATCGCACCAGATGCACCAAGGTCGGGAGCCATTGTTTCTCGCCCGAGAGACTGGAGGCAAGCTCGAACTCGAAACAGGCCTCGAGGCGGTTGATGACCTCCGGGGGGAGCCGATACGGCCCGGCCGGATCGGCGTATTTCGTGCGCAGGTGCGATATCACCTCCTTAATCGCGGACACACGCGGCTTTTTCGCGACCTCCACGATGGTGGCGACGTGTGGCCAGACCTCCAGGCGCCCTCCCGCCAGCGCAAAACGGATGAACCAGTCGAAATCCTCGAGACGGCGCAAGGCCGGGTCGGTGGGACCGATTCGCGCAAAGGCCTCCCGCCGCAGCAAGGCCGTCGAGCCGTGGGCAAACCAGCAGCCGCTGACGAAATCCTTGATATCGGCGCTCGGCAGCGGAATTCGCGCCTCGTGGTGTCCGTTCGACTTTCGGTCGAGAACAAAACCGGCGGCGTAGGCGACCATCTGATCGCCGGTGGCCGCATACGCCCGCTCGGCAAATTCGAGCCGCGGCGCCAGGGTGCCGGGCAGCCAATAGTCGTCGGAGTCGAGGAACGCTATCCAGTCGCCCTGGGCGGCCGCGACGCCGGTATCCCGCGCGCGGCCGGCACCCTGGTTGATCTCGTGGCGCAGCAGGCGCACGCGCGGATCGGAGGCGAGATCGGCGGGAAGCTTGGACGGCGGATCGGAGCCATCGTCGACCACGATGATCTCCATGCCGTCGACATCCTGGGAACGGGCGCTGCGCAACGCCCGCTCGCCCAGGGCCTGACGCCCGTACAAGGGAATGACGACCGAGACCCGCATTACAGATCAACACCCCACGAGCCTGCTCAATTCCGAGCTTTTTCGCCCGCGTCCTCGACACCCCTTAGCCGTAAACGTTCCCCTTGTCTGGCGCAATGAGACGGCTTAGGGGAACCGGCGTGGATGGCGCTCGCGGGGCCCGGGTGAAGCGGGAATCTCGATGGTGCAGGCAATCGATGCCACTACCGGCGCGGCCATGCCCCATACCGGCGCTGCGCTGTGGCTGGGCGTGCGCACGGTGCGCAACCTGCGCAAGGGCCTCGCCTGGGCCTGGCTCGACACGGTCTGCCAGTACCGCCGCTCGAAGATCGGACCATTGTGGGAGACGATCAACGTCCTGGTGATGACGCTCGGGATTGCCGTGGTTTCCTCGGCGGTTATCGGCGGAACCGTAACCAACCTGATCGGCTACATCGGCCTCGGCATCATCGTCTGGTCCGCCATCTCCGCGCTCATCGGCGAAGGCACGTCGACGTTCGTGCGCAACCGCGAGTACATATTGTCGTCCAACCTGAGCATCGACTTCTACGTCGCTCGGATGATTTTCCGCACCCTCATCACCTTTTGCCACCATCTCGTTCTCTACTTCGTCGGCGTCGCGATCGGGCTCATCTCGCTTCACTGGGTCGCCCTGCTGGCCATTCCGGGCATCTTGCTCCTGTTCGTGAACGGATTCTGGGTCATCACGCTGCTTGCGCTCGTGTGCGCGCGCTTTCGCGACGTCGAACTGATCGTCCGCAATCTGCTGCAGCTCGCCTTCTTCGTGACCCCGATATTCTGGGACTATCGCCACGTGCTCACCAGTCGAGAATACATCGTCGACTACAACGTGTTGTTCTATTTCCTCGAGATCGTGCGAGGTCCGTTGCTCGGCGAAGTGCCGCCGGCCCGGTATTACGCCATAATCCTGGCGGTGACTTTCGTCGGATTTTTCCTGGCCTATGTGGCCTACCGCCGGATGCGCCGTCATCTGGCGTTCTTCGTCTAGATCGAGGTCGCCCGGCGAACATGTCCCGCGTCAGGATCGAGGACGTGAGCGTCCGCATCCCGGTCTATGATGCGAGCTCGTTGCGCTTGCTGCGCATGCCCTCGTTCGGCCTCGCCAAGGTCGGCACGCGCACGGTGAGCCATTCGGGCGCAATCTTCATCATCCATGCGCTGAGCAATCTCGATCTCGTGATCGAGGAAGGCGACCGGGTCTGCGTTATCGGCCACAACGGCGCCGGCAAGACCACGCTGTTGCGGCTCATTGCGGGAATCTATCCGCCCTCAAGCGGCCGCATGGACGTCGAGGGCAAGGTGATGGCGCTGCTCGGCCAAAATCTCGCGCCCAATCCCGACGCCACCGGCTACGAGAACATCAACCTGGTTGCCAACCTCTACGACTGGCCGAAAGCGCGCCTGCCCGAGTACATCCGCGACATCGAGGAATTCACCGAGCTCGGCGAATATTTGTCGCTGCCGACGCGCATCTATTCGGCCGGAATGCATGCGCGGCTGGCGTTTGCGATGGCGACGCTTCAGGTGCCCGACGTGCTGCTCATCGACGAAGCGATCGGAGCGGGCGACGCCCACTTCCAGGAGAAAGCGAAGGCGCGCACGCGGGACTTCATCAGCCGCGCCAAGATCATGATCATGGCCTCGCACGCCATCGATTTCTGTCGCGCGATGTGCAACAAGGCGCTCTTGCTGGCGAACGGCCGGCTGGTGTTCTTCGGCGACATCGACGAGGCCTTCAGCCGCTACGCGGAATTGCGCTGAGCTCGAGCCCTGATGTCCCGTCGGCGGCCGGCGACGGAGCGAAGCCAGCGCCTGGTATAAAGCAACCACCGCCACAGATCGAAACGGCCACGCCGCGGCGCATCGCCATGAAACCGGTGCGCTGAGAAGGCGGCCCAATCGGCCGCAAGACGCGACGCGATAGCGCCGGCGCGGGCGGTCAGCAGGTGATCGGCAGGAGGCCGGAAAGTTTCATCGATCTGCTTGCGATATATGATCAAGCCCCACATGTCGACGATATCGCGCCGCTCCGCGAGCTTGAACAGTTGGTCGTCCCACGGCCGGGCCGGCAGAACGTCCGCACGCGCCTCGAGCAGCTCGTACCGGTTCTCGTTGAGCATGGCCAGATAGAAGCTGCTCGTCGGATGAAACAGCCCATGATCCCGCCAGCCGGTCAGCGGCGTGCTGTGACGGGCAACGCCGCCCGGCTTGAGCAGCTCGTGCGTCACCTGGAAACCGTTGATCGGATTGATCAGGTGCTCGATCGT
>DASZJC010000564.1:0-2089 GCA_035948495.1 Xanthobacteraceae bacterium
AGTCCAAGGACGAGGTGGCGCGCGCGCTCGTCGCCCGCATTGCCGCCGCGCTCGACCCGGGATCGCGATGAGCGAGGTCGAGGTCCAATTGACCCGGCTGCCGCACGGCGCCGACCTGCCGCTCCCGTCCTACCAGTCCGCCGCCGCGGCCGGCCTCGACCTCGTGGCCGCGGTCGCGGCCGATGGGCCGGTGATCATCGCGCCGGGCCGCTGGGCGGCGATCCCGACCGGGCTGGCGCTGGCCCTGCCGCCCGGCAGCGAAGGGCAGGTGCGGCCGCGCTCCGGGCTTGCCGCGCAACACGGCGTCACCGTCCTCAACGCGCCGGGCACGATCGACGCCGACTACCGCGGCGAGGTGAAGGTGCTGCTGGTCAATCTCGGGCCCGAGGCCTTCACGGTCACCCGCGGCATGCGCATCGCCCAACTGGTAATCGCGCGCACGGCGCGGGCGCGCCTTGTCGAGACCGCGGACCTCGCCGCCACCCAGCGCGGAGCCGGCGGTTTCGGCTCGACGGGGCGGTAGACCGAAGCGAAAGGCGGCCCCGGGAGAGCGGGGGGCTGCCTCCTAGGGCCGAGAAACCCGCGTAGTTGAGCGGGGCAGGTGGCGGCTGGCCAATAAGCCCAGGCTACGCCGCCCATGTGACGCTGCGACAAAGGCCCGGTGACAGCGCCTTGGCTGTGAAACGAAGCGGGGACCGCCACCCACTCCCGCATTTCGACTCGTCGGCCGAGGGGCTTCGTATTACCCTGCCGGCGGGAGTCGAGGCTGTCGCCATGTCGCTCCTGCCTCGCAAAGGTCTGCTGGCCATCGCGGCGGTCGTCGACGTCGCGCTCAACGCGCGCGAGCGGCCGGTCTCGGCGAAGGCGCTGGCGGCGCGCCACGGGCTGCCGCCGCGTCACCTCGAACCGGTGCTCCAGGCGCTGGTGCACGAGGGCATCCTGCACGGCGTGCGCGGCCCGCACGGCGGCTATGCGCTTGCCCGCGAGCGAGGCCGCATCAACATCGACGAAATCGTGCGCGCCGCCGCGACCGTGCGCGACCGCGACGACGCCGTCATTGCCTCGGCGCTCATCGCCGACGTCGTGTCGCCGGCGGTGGCCGAGGCGGAGCGCGCCTTCTCGGGGGCGCTGTCGCGCATCAACGTCGACGACCTTGCGCGGCGGGCGGAGGCTGCCGCGCGCAGCGAGGACCCGGCGGAAATTGATTTTACAATATAATTGCGTGGTTCATGGATATCACCGGCTGCGCTATGTGATTAGGCTTGGCACACCCATATCCCGGCAACGCCGCTGTCACCGAGGAGCCCGTCATGGCCGATACCGCGCTGGCGACCCGCCCACCCGCGACCTCGCGCGCGCCCGGCCGCGGGCGCGTCTTCGATTCCATCACCCAGACCATCGGGGACACGCCGATCGTGCGGCTCAACCGCCTGCCGCAGATGAAGGGGGTCAAGGCGCACATCCTGGCCAAGCTCGAGTTCTTCAACCCGATCGGCAGCGTCAAGGACCGCATCGGCGTGTCGATGATCGACGCCATGGAGGCGGCCGGCACCATCGGGCCCGACACCGTGCTGATCGAACCCACCTCGGGCAATACCGGCATCGCGCTCGCGTTCGTGGCGGCGGCGCGGGGCTACCGGTTGGTCCTGGTCATGCCGGAGTCCATGTCGATCGAGCGGCGCAAGATGCTGGCCTTGCTCGGGGCCGAGCTGGTGCTCACGGACGCCGCCCAGGGCATGCGCGGCGCGCTCGCCAGAGCCGAACAGCTGGCGAAGGAGCTGCCCAACGCCGTGATCCCGCAGCAATTCAAGAATCCGGCGAATCCGGAGATCCACCGGCGCACCACGGCGGAGGAAATCTGGAACGACACGGGCGGGACCATCGACGCGTTCGTCGCGGGCGTCGGCACCGGCGGCACCATCACGGGAGTGGGGCAAGTGCTCAAACCGCGCAAGCCCTCGCTGCGCGTCATCGCGGTCGAGCCGGAGGACAGCGCGGTGCTCTCCGGCCGTCCGCCTGGCCCGCACAAGATCCAGGGCATCGGCGCCGGCTTCATCCCCGAGGTGCTCGACCGCGCGGTGATCGACGA
>DASZJC010000565.1:0-2035 GCA_035948495.1 Xanthobacteraceae bacterium
GGACTGGTGGCCGCGCATTCGCTTCCGTCGACGGGTACCGCGGGCGATCTGGTTACCGCGTCGCGGCCTGCGCTCGAGACCGTCGTGCCGGTGGTCGATCGCAGCCGCAAGGGCGACCGCCTCGACGCCGCATCTTCGCCGATATCCGCTCCGCGCGCGATCGGGCGGCTAGAGCTTCGCAAATTGTTGGAGCGGTCCCTGAGCCGGCAGTTGCAAGATACTTGCGAGCCTCCGGCAAGCCCGTTTGTCGATCCGCTGCTGGCGAAGCTTCCCGGCCGTTGCCTCACTTGACCCGCCTTGCCAGGCGGACCTCGCTTCAGATCACAAGGATCTCCCGAGCACCCATAGAGTCGCCGGCGCCTCGCCGCTATGATCCGGATCGATCGAGCAAGACCACGCAAGAGGCGACGGGATGCTGGTCGGCGTTCCCAAGGAGATAAAGACCGACGAATATCGCGTCGGCCTCGTTCCCTCGGCCGTGCGCGAGCTCGCCGCGCGCGGCCACCGGGTCCTCATCGAGCAGGGCGCCGGGGCCGGCGCCGGCATTGCCAATGCCGCCTTTGAGGCCGCCGGTGCCGAGATCGTCGCCACCGCCGATCAGGTGTTCGCCCGGGCCGAGCTGATCGTGAAGGTCAAGGAGCCGCTCGCCGCCGAGCGCGACATGCTCCGGCGCGGCCAGATTCTCTTCACCTATCTGCATCTGGCGCCCGATCGCCGGTTGACCGAGGCGCTGCTCGCCTCGCGCTGCACGGCGATCGCCTACGAGACCGTGACGGCGCCCAACGGCACGCTGCCCTTGCTCACCCCGATGTCGGAAGTGGCGGGCCGCATGGCGCCGCAGGCCGGCGCGCGCTGCCTGGAAAAGGAGGTGGGCGGACGCGGCATCCTTTTGGGCGGCGTCCCCGGCGTCCCGCCGGCCGACGTCCTCATCCTCGGCGGCGGGGTTGCCGGCACGAACGCGGCGCTGATCGCGCTCGGCATGGGCGCGCACGTGACCGTCGTCGACCGCAACCCGGAGGCGCTGCGCCGCATCGCCGCCCAGTTCGACAATCGCGTCCGCACGATCTTCTCGGCGCCCGATGCCATCGAGACCCTGTGCCGCCGCGCCGATCTCATCATTGCGACGGTGCTCATTCCCGGCGCCACCGCGCCCAAGCTGATCAGCGCCGACACGGTGCGGGCGATGAAGGTCGGCGCCGCGCTCGTCGACGTGTCGATCGACCAGGGCGGCTGCGCCGAGACGTCGCGACCCACGACCCATTCGCAACCGACCTACGTCGTGGACGGCGTCGTGCATTATTGCGTCGCCAACATGCCGGGCGCCGTGTCGCGCACCTCGACCTTCGCGCTCAACAACATGACCGTGCCGTTCGTGCTCGCGCTCGCCGACAAGGGTTTCCCGCGCGCGCTCGCCGAGGATGCGCATCTGCGGGCGGGGCTCAACGTGCACGATGGGCAGCTCGTGCACCCGGCCGTGGCGGACGCCCTCGGGATCGATTATATGCCGGCGGAAGAGGCCCTGAAAAATTAGGCGCTCCGGGCCAAGGCCGGTTCATTGATTTGCCTCAAGGCGCGAACGCGGCCTCCGGGATACGATCTCGCCCGAAAGGTGCACCATGCCGACCGTTCACGATATCCCCGGCCCAGACGACGCGCCCGAAGGCGGCGTCCTCACCATCTCGCCCGAGCAGGTGTTCTTCATCATCGTGAAGGCGCGCGAGTTCGACGCCAAGGATGAGGTCACCGATCCGGACGAGGGATCGAACCCGACCGACGACGGGGAGATTGCGGTGCTCGAGGACCATCGCGACGATCCGACCGTCCAGGAGATCATCGCCTTCATCAACGCCATGTCGGTGGACGAACAGATCGATCTCGTCGCGCTCGCTTGGCTCGGCCGCGAGGACTATTCCGCCGCCGACTGGGCGAGCGTGCGCGAGGAAGCCGCCCGCGCGCACAACAAGCGCACCGCCACCTACCTGCTCGGCATGCCGCAGCTCGGCGATTTCCTCGAGGAGGGGCTCTCGGTGCTCGG
>DASZJC010000566.1:0-1599 GCA_035948495.1 Xanthobacteraceae bacterium
CGAACCGCGTCATCGCGCAGGATCTCGTCGCTGCCGACCTGGATGAGCGTCGGCGGCAACCCGGCAGGATTGCCGTAAAGCGGCGAGATGTAGGGATTGCGCGGATCGGCGCCGGCCGCGTAGCTGCGCGCGAGCCCGGGCAATTTGACGGCATCCATCATCGGGTCGGCCGCGGCATTCGCCTGCAATGAGGGCGCCGTGAGGGCGAGATCGGTCCACGGCGATGCCGCCGCCGCCGCGGCCGGCAACGCAAAGCCCTCGTCGCGCAACTTTTGCAAGGCGGCAAGCGCCAAGCCGCCGCCGGCGGAATCGCCGAAAAACGCGATATGCCGGGGATCAAACCGCTCGACAAGCCAGCGATAGACGACGATCGCGTCGTCGAGAGCGGCGGGAAACGGGTGTTCCGGAGCCAGCCGGTAGTCGAAGTAGAGCACGTGGGCACGGGCCGCAACGCCAATCCGCCACAGGAAGTCCCGATAAAGGCGTGCCGTCCCGATTGCGTAGCCGCCGCCGTGGAAAAAAAGCACGCATCGATCGCTGCGCGCCTGGTGAACCGCTACCTGCACGGCCGCAACCCCACCGGCATCGACCGCGATCGTGCGCGTGCCTCTCGGCGGGCCGGGCACAAACGGCTCGATGAGCTTGAGGCGCTTCCTCGAAGTCGCGATCGGCGTAAACCGCCGGCTCAAGAGCCTCTTCTCGACGTGCAGAAGCGATCGCAGGATCGCCGCCTGCCAGCTCATTGCCGGCTTCGCCCCCGGGTTAGGTTCGGCCATGCGCACACCTGCCCGATGCTGGAAGCGCGAGCCGTGCCACCACACCATTTGATTCGGCATCATGCAAATCCAACGGCCGACGCTCGTCGGCGACGACTCAACCGCCCCCCATCACGCGGTCAGGAATCAGGCGCGGGCCTGTTTCGCCGGCTCGGCCGTCGCGGCCGCGTGCCGCGGACGCACCATCTTGTCCGCGTCGTTCGCCATGGACTCCGGCGTGAGGAGCCCGAGGGCTCCCGCCAGATTCCCCCATGAATGATCGGCGGTGCGAACGAGATAGCACTCGAGGCTGAGGCCGATATGCTGACCTTCCGTCGAATGCCCCAACGCGATGTGGGCGATTTCTTCCGGCAGCCCCACGGCCAGGCAGACGTGCGCCCCGAACACGGAATGGCGCAGCGACGGCTCTCCGGCCTGGGCGGGATCGCTCTTCCAGCGCTTGAGATTGCACGGATCGAACTCCCACGCCTTGCCGACATCGTGAACCAGGGCTCCGGTCAGGACGATATCCCGATTGACGCGCACTTCCGGGAACGACGTCTCGAATTCATCGACAATTTTGAGGGCAAGACGCGCAACGCCGCGCAGGTGATCCGCTTGACTGCCGCGCTTGAGGCCTTCGCAGGGAATATCGCGAATGCGCTGGAAGCTCGACTCGCAAAGCGCATGGGCCCACGCCTCGATTGCTTTCGATCGCAGCGTGGCGTCGGCGATCTGATTGATCTCCGGCAGGTCCTCGACGACCGAGGCGCGTATCTGGTCCGTTATCGGGCGCTTGAGCCTGCCTGCATCGTAATTCATCCGTGCCCTCCTCTCGAATGAT
>DASZJC010000567.1:0-4205 GCA_035948495.1 Xanthobacteraceae bacterium
CAGGCACCAGTCGTAATGGACGCGAAAATCCGACGACCAGCGGTTTCCTTCCATGCCGCGCCGGCAGCGCGGTATGGCGAGCGCGCCGCGCACCTGGTTGAGCGCCGCGTTGGCATACTCGCGGCAGAACCCGGGCGGCGCGCCTTGCGCGCTCGAGGCCGCCATCGCCAGGGCGAGCCCCGCCCCGATCAGACCTGCCGTCATCCCTCGCATCGACGTTGCCTCCCTCGGACATGAGAATCAGCGAGCAAGTCTAGAGCATGTCCCGTTCCTTCGGAACCGGGAGAAGCCGGTCGGGCGCGCTGCTGGACTGGGCGGCAAAAGCCTGGAATAGAACAGCGGCCAACGAACGCAACTATTGGCGCATGTTCTTATCGGCGAACCGGTACCCACTTCGCCGGAACATGCGCTAGTCGCTCGGTCTGGGGATGCGGGGAGTCGCTTGGCGCTCATCGGGATCGATCTCGGCACGACCAATTCGGCGGTCGCGGTGTGGACCGAGGCGGGCCCGCAACTGATCGCCAACGCGATCGGCGATCATCTCACGCCCTCGGTGGTCGGCCTCGACGACGACAACGCGATCCTGGTCGGCCAATCGGCGCGCAACCGCCTGGTGGCCCATCCCGACCGCACGATCGCGTCATTCAAACGGTGGATGGGCACGACCCGCGACACGCGGCTCGGACGCGGGCACGTGTTCCGGCCGGAGGAGCTCTCGGCCTTCGTGCTCAAGAGCCTGAAGGCGGACGCGCAGGCGCACCTCGGCACCGAGATAAACGAGGCGGTGATCTCGGTGCCGGCCTATTTCAACGACATCCAGCGCAAGGCGACGCTCGATGCGGCGCTGCTGGCCGGCCTCAAGGCGGAACGGCTGGTCAACGAGCCGACCGCCGCGGCGCTCGCCTACGGTCTGCAGACGCGCAAGGAAGGCCTGTTCCTCGTGTTCGATCTCGGCGGCGGCACGTTCGACGTGTCGCTGCTCGACAGCTACGAGGGGGTGATGGAGGTGCGCGCCACCGCCGGCGACACTTACCTCGGCGGCGACGATTTCACCCGCGGCCTCGCCGACCTGCTGGCGGCGCAGCACCGGTTCGCCCTCGACGATCTGTCGCCCAGCGAGCTGGCGCGGGTGCTGCGCGGCTGCGAAGCGATCAAGCACGCGCTCAGCGCCGCCGCGCAGACCGATTATGAAATCCGTATCGGCGGCAAGGCGATCGCCGGCCGGCTCGACCGCGCGGCGTTCGAACAGGCGGCGCAACCGCTCCTCCAGCGCATCCGCGCGCCGCTCGAGCGCGCCATCAGCGATTCCAAGAAGCGCGTCGCCGATATCGACGCGGTCGTGCTGGTCGGCGGCGCCACGCGCATGCCGATGGTGCGCAGCCTGGTCGCGCGGCTGTTCGCCCAATTGCCGCTCGGCCGGGTCGATCCCGACACGGTGGTGGCGCTCGGCGCCGCCGTGCAAGCCGGCCTGAAAGCCCGCGACGCGGCGCTCGAGGACGTGGTGATGACCGACGTTTGCCCGTTCACGCTCGGCACTTCGGTCACCCGCAACGCCAATACGCGCGACGAAACCATCGTCGTGCTGCCGATCATCGAGCGCAATTCCGCGGTGCCGATCAGCCGCTCGCAGACGCTCACCACGATCCGCGACAACCAGGCGAGCGTGCGGGTCGCGGTCTACCAGGGCGAGAGCCTGCGCCCGGAGAGCAACGTCCTGCTCGGCGAGATCGACGTTGCGGTGGTGCCGGCGCCGGCCGGCCAGGAGACCATCGAGCTGCGCTTCACCTACGACATCAACGGCGCGCTGGAGGTCGAGGTGACGGTGGCGTCGACCGGCCGGCGCGAGCGGCGCATATTCCGCAATGCATCGAACCTGCCGCAAAGCGAGATCGAGAAGCGCTTCGCCGCGCTTGCCGACATCAAGATCGCGCCGCGCGAGCAGGCGCCCAACCGCGCGCTGATCGCCCGCGCCGAGGCGCTGTACGAAGAATTGCTGGCCCACCAGCGCGACCACCTGTCCCATCTGATCGCCCGGTTCGAGCGCGCCATCGGCGACGGGCATGCGCGCGACCTGGACGGCATGCGGGCGGAATTCGCCGCCGAACTCGACAAGCTCGAACGCCTGACGTTCCGGCTCATTTGACCGGCCATGACCGGGTGGAGCGTTCTCGGCATCGCACCGACGGCGGACAGCGCGGCGATCCGCCGGGCCTACGCGCGCAAGCTCAAGCTCACCCGTCCGGACGAAGATCCCGAAGGCTTCCAGCGCCTGCTGCAAGCGCGCGACGCGGCGCTGGGCGAAGCGGCCGCGATCGGCGACCCGAGCGCCGGCGAGGAGGCGCCGGAAGGCGAACAAGAAGACGCGCCACGGGCAGCGGCCGCCGGCGCGGCGCCCACCGCAGCGACGGCCACCCCGGCCGCGGCGACGGCCGCGCCAGCGCCGACACCGGCGGCGGTCGATGCCGATCGGCCGCCGATCCTCGTTCGCGAGACCGACGAACCCGCGCCTGCCTCGCCTCCCGCGCCGCCGGTGCCGCGCATCGTCGTCACCGACGCGGACGGCGAGGAGGCGTCGCCCACCGGCTGCGTCCCGCACGACGCCGGGTTTTCACTGGAGGCGCGCGAACGCCATTGGGCGACCGCCCGGCGGCTGGCCGCCCAGGCCACCGCCCTGCTGGCCAGCGGCGACGCGCCGGCCGGCGAAATCGCCCGCATCGTCGGCGCGAGCGCCGATCTCCCGCGCGGACCGCGCCAGGAGGTCGAGGCGGCGTTCGTCGAGGCGACCGGCCCTCGCCTGCGCTTGCCGGACGGCACATTCGATCCGGTCCGCGTGGCGCAGGTGCGCGCGATTTTCACCCACGCCGAGCGTGCTTTCGGATGGCTGCGCGACGACCGGCTGATTCACACCATGCTCGGCGCGCGCGATGCGGCCGCGTTCTGCCTCATCGGCGCGGAGGAGGATCAGTGGCAGAGCGGCAAGCGGCCGAAGCTGCTCGACAGCGACGCGCGCATCCTGTTCGCCGGTACGCCGAAGTACATGCGGGTCTACGAGAGGTTGCGGCAGCGCGGACGCCCGCCATGGCGGTTCGACGTCGTGGTCTTCCTGGTGCCGAGCCTGTGGGCGTACTACTTTCATCAAACCGCCCTCGCTTACGCGACGCTCGCGGTTTTGTCCGCCGCGGGCGTGCTGATGACAATCGCCGACTCGCCCGGCGACCCATACAATCTGGCTGGCGTCGGCATTTTCGTTGCCGCCAGCGCGGCCGTCGCCGTGCTCGCCGACCGTTTCCTCATGTGGCGAGCGGCCCGGACCGTCCGGCGCGCGCGCAAGGAGCTTTGCTACGACGCCGGCCGCCGCACGGATTTCCTGCGACAGAACGCACCGGCGCGCGAGTCCGGGCCGTTCCTCATGTTCCTGATTTTATCTTCCGGGTTTCTCATGCTGCCCTATGTGGCCGCTTACGAGCGGCTCGGGCAGGCCGCGGCGGCGCTGCGGGCCTGGGCCGGGTGGTGAGTGGGCGCGGCGTAGCCCGGATGGAGCGAAGCGAAATCCGGGTCTTCTTAGCGGCGGGCTTGCTCCCGCATTCCGCTCCGCTCCATGCGGGCTACAAACTAAACGCGAGGCCCTGGTCTCGGTGCCGGCCGCCGACGCGATTTTGCCTTGCGCGGCCTGCCGCCGAGCTTGCCGTTGGCGCGCGCGGCCCGCGCCTTGGCCTTGCTCTTGGCTTTCCCCCCGCGCGCCCCGAGCCGGGCCGCCATCCACCGGCGCGAGCCGAAAACGCCCTCCAACAGCGCCGGCAGCCACAGGTCGGCGTCGAGCTTGGGGAAGTGGAGCCCGAAGCCCGATGGGCTGATCTCGATCGGGTCGAGATCGAACGGCTTGGCCCTCTCCAAGCCCTCGGCCCGGCGCGGCGCAAACGCGATTTCGTATCCGCTGCTCAATTCGACGACAACGCGGTCGCGCACCCGGTCGTAGCGCGCCGCCTCGGCCGCAGGCCCGGCGGCACGGCGACGCTCGCCGCGTTTCGTCGCCAGCTCAAAATCGTCCATGGATGCGCTTCCATGCCTGACATAGTTCGGCCAGATGAGCCGACAGCTGCGGTTATGCGGGTCGCGTCGTGGCGCAGAACGGTCGACACATAAAATTATATGCCAAGCGCTTGGGTTTTTCAAGCGACGCAGCCCGGATGGAGCGAAGCGAAATC
>DASZJC010000568.1:0-2387 GCA_035948495.1 Xanthobacteraceae bacterium
CGGCCGCGCCCGCGAGCGGCGGCACCGCTTCGGCAACCGCGCACATTTCATCGAAGCGTCCGTTGCAGTGAAGCACCACGTCGCAACCCGCATCGATGGCCGCCCGGCTGCGCGCGCGCATCGCGCCGGTCATCGCCTCCATGGAAATGTCGTCCGACATCAGCACGCCTTGGAATCCGATCGAGCCGCGAATCACTTCGCGCACCATTGTGACCGAAGTCGTCGCCGGAGTGACCGGGTCGATGGCGGTAAAAACCACATGCGCGGTCATGGCGAGGGGCAGGCCGCCGAGCGCCCGGAACGCGCGGAAGTCGCTCGCTTCGAGGCTCGCCCGGTCGGCGGTCACCACCGGCAGCTCGCGGTGGCTGTCGGCCATGGCGCGCCCGTGGCCGGGAATGTGCTTGACGACCGGCAGCACGCCGCCCTCGCGCAGCCCTTCGGCGACGGCCGCGGCGATCGCCGCAACCTTGTCGGCGTCGGTCCCGAAGGCGCGATCGCCGATGACCGCGTCGGCGCCCGCGACCGGCACGTCGGCGAGCGGCCAGCAATCGACGTCGACGCCGACCGCCGCGAGGTCGGCGGCGATCAGCCGGGCGCCGAGCCGGGCCGCCGCGAGGCCGGCCTGCGCATCGCGGTCGTAGAGCCGCCCGTATTCGGCCGCGCACGGATAGGCCGGCCAATGCGGCGGGCCGAGCCGCTGCACCCGGCCGCCTTCCTGATCGACCAGCACCGGCGCGTCGGCGCGTCCCACCGCCGCACGAAAGGCGTCGGTCAGCCGCCGGACCTGATCGGGCGTCTTGACGTTGCGCTTGAAGAGAATGAGCCCCCACGGCTGCGCGTCGCGGAAGAACGCGCGTTCGCGATCCGTCAGGACCGTGCCGGCGATGCCGACAATGAAGGCCCGCGCGCTCATCGGCGCGGATTAACCGCGCCCGCCCGGAGGGTCAAGCCGGCCTCAATTCTTCTGTACGATGCACTGGCCGCCGGCGATCTTCAGGTTGCTGCAGAATTGGTTAGCCTCCGCGACGGTACCGAACGGCCCGACCTGGGCGCGGTAGTACACGCCCTTGTTGGCGAGCGCGACGCGCCGGATGAGCGGTTCGCGATCGCCGAACACCTCCGCGTACTTGGTTTGCAGCGCCTTGAACGACGCCCTCGCCTCCTCCTCGCTGCGCTGGGACGAGAGTTGCACCACATAGCCGCCGGCCGGCACCGCGCTGCGCGCGGGCGGCGCCGCATCGGTGGGCTGGGCGGCGGGAGACTGCGCGCCGAGGACGAGCGGCGCGGCGCCCTGTTTCGAGCGCGGCGCGGCTTGCTTCGCGGGCGCGGGCGCCGGGCTGGGCGGGCTGGGCGGGCTCGCCGGAGCGGCCGCAAGCGGCGGCGCGACCGGTTGGCCGAAATCGACGGCCGCAACCTGATTGGGCCGGATCGTCTCGGTATGCACCCTGTGCGGCTCGCCGTTGGCGGACACGCCGGTCGGCGGCGGAGCCGGAGCGGCCGCCGGCTGGCCGGGGGCCGGGCCGTAAACGCCGCCCGCCGACGGATAGACCTGGCGCGGCGGCGCGGATTTAACGTCGACCGGCGCTTCCTCGCGGGAAACCATTCGCTCCGTGCCCGCTCCCTGGTCGCCGGCGAACCTGTCGTAAATCCGCTTGTTGCCCGCGTTGTCGGCGCCCTGGGTTGCCGGCACGATTTTGTTGGGGGCCGTATCGGCCTTGATCAGCCGCGGCTCGCCCTGGGGCCCGGTCGACCACGCCCAGTAACCGAACGCGCCGGCGGTTCCGACCAGCGCCAACCCGATCACCGCCGCGACCAGGACGAGGCCGCCGCGCTTCCGCTCGGGCAGCGCATCGGCATAATCGTCCTCGCCCTCGTAGTGCCCTTCGTGCCCCTCGCCGTCCTCGCCGTAATATTCGCCGGCCGCGTCGTGGCCGTAGGGCGCGGAGGCTGCCTGGGCATGGCCGGAGTCCTCGTGCGACTCCTCGCCTCCATGCGCTGTCTCATACCCATGCGCATCATGGGGCGACGGCGCGTAAGCCGGCTCCTCGTGCGCATAGGAGGACGGAGCATGGGGCTCCGGCGAATAGGTGTGCGCGGAATCGTCGGCCGTATCGTAGCGCGGATGCGCCGAGGGGCGCTCGTCGCGATCCGCCGTGCCGGCTTGGCCCGGGTGGCCGCGCCACGAGGCCGGCGACGGATCGGGCTCCCGCCGCGGCTCCGGCCGGGCGCTGTTGCGGACGATCGCTCCGAAAGCTTCGTCCTGGCCGATCAGGCGCGCCAACTCGGCCAGCGGATCGCTGACGGCCTGGCGCGCGGGATCGGTCGACGGTCCGTCGCGACGAGGCGGCAAAGGGCCCCCGCGCGAAGGTCGGTACGAAGTGCTATCC
>DASZJC010000569.1:0-3823 GCA_035948495.1 Xanthobacteraceae bacterium
GGCGAGAACCCGCCGGCGATCGCCACGGCGCCTTCGACCGTCAGGTTCGGCACGTAGGGAAACTGGCCCGGCGTCGTCACTTCGCCGAGCACGAAAAACGGCCGGTAGGCCTCGACCTCGACCGCCACGTGCGGCTCGCGCACGTAGCCCTGCTGCAGCTTGGCGGCGATCGACTGGCTCACCTCGACGGTGGTGAGGCCGCGCGCGGGAACCGCGCCGATCAACGGCATGGTGATCTTGCCGCTGGGATCGACCGCGTAGGAGTTGCTCAACCCCTCCTGGCCGAACACGACCACGCGCAGACGGTCGCCCGAGTCGAGCGCATAGGGGCCCGCCGGGTCCGGAGCCGGTGCGAGCAACGGCGGGTTGCGCACGCAACCGGCGAGCGCAAGGCCGGTGAGGACGGCTACGGCAAGGCATCGCGCGCGCATGAAACGAATCCGAGTCCGCGGGGACGACCGCGTATCGATTAAGGCGCCGTATGGTTAACAAAATCTGACTTTTGCCTGCGCCGGTATCGAATTAACGCGACGGCAACCATAATCGGCTTTCATGGCGCAAGTGGTGGGTTGGTGCGGTACGGAGTCGGCTATGCGAGTAGGTGCGATGTCTGCTGGTTCCGAGTTCGATGTGCTCGATTCGCGACCGGTCGAGCTTGGGGCAGTCGGCCGGGCGCTGTGGCGCAAGAAGTGGTGGGTGCTGGCGCCGACGTTGGTCGTTGCGGCGATCGCCGCGGTCGCCGTCAATCTGGTGACCCCGCGATACAAGTCGGAAGCGCGCGCGCTCATCGAAGGACACGAGAACGTGTTCCTGCGCCCGGAGGCCGACAAGGCCGCCGACCGCGCCATGCTCGACCAGGAGGCGATCACCAGCCGCGTCCAGCTGGTGCTTTCGCGCGACGTTGCCCGGCAGGTGATCCGGCAACTCAAGCTTGGCGAGCTTCCCGAGTTCGATCCGCTCCTGCGCGGCGTCAGTCCGGTGGCGCACGTGCTGCAACTCGTGGGCGTCGCCAAGGATCCGCTGCGCATGAGCCCGGAGGAGCGGGTGCTCGACAGCTATTACGACCGCCTGAACGTGTTTCCGGTCGACAAGTCGCGGGTGATCGCGGTCGAGTTCCAGTCTTACGATCCGGACCTCGCGGCGCGCGCGGCCAACGCGGTGATCGACGACTTCGTCGGGCTGCAGCTCGCCGCCCAGCAGGGGGAGACGCGGGCCGCCGGGCACTGGCTCGGCGGCGAGATCGAGGTGCTGCGCCAGAAGGTCGCCGACGCCGAGGCCAAGGTCGAGGAGTTTCGCAGCAAATCGAATCTGTTCGTCGGCACCAACAACACGACCCTGTCGAATCAGCAGCTCGGGGAGCTCAATTCCCAGCTCGCCGCCGCGCGCTCGCAGAAGGCGGACGCCGAAGCCAAGGCAAGGTTCATCCGCGACACGCTGAAATCGGGTAAGTCGCTCGAATCCGCCGACTTCCTCAATTCGGAACTGATCCGGCGGCTGAGCGAGCAGCTTGCGACCGTGCGCGGGCAGCTTGCCGAACAGTCGTCGACCCTGCTCGACGGCCATCCCCGCATCAAGGAGCTCAAGGCCCAGAGCGCCGATCTCGACCGGCAGATCCGCGCGGAAGGGGAGCGGCTGGCGCGGTCGCTCGAGAACGACGCGCGCATTGCCGGCGCGCGGGTCGAGACGCTCGGCGAGAATCTCGGTCAGTTGAAGCAGCAGGCGGCCACGACCAACGAGCAGGACATCCAGCTGCGCGCGTACGAGCGCGAGGCCAAGGCGCAGCGCGACCTCCTCGAATCGTACCTCGCGAAATATCGCGAGGTCACCTCGCGCGACAGCCTGGGCGCGGTGCCGTCCGACGTGCGCGTCATCTCCCGCGCGATCGTGTCGAACACGCCGTTCTTCCCGAAGAAAGTGCCGATCGTCCTGATCGCGAGCCTGGCGATGCTGCTGATTGCCTCGGGCTTCATCGTCACCGGACAACTCGTTGCCGGCAGCTCCGGCGGGGCGCTCGCGTCCGGCGGGCTCGACGAGGGTTATTTCGAGCGGGACGAACCGCACCTCCAGCAGATTCCGCCGCAGACCGCACCGGTCGCCCCGGCGGCTGCGACCGCGGAATACGGCGAGCAGGATGTCGTCGAGCTTGCCCGGGACATCGGCGGCTCCGCCGAGGCGGGCCGGCGGGTGGTGGTCGTGGGCGCGCAGCGCCACATCGGCACCACGCTGACGGCGCTCGCGCTCGCGCGCGAGCTGTCGCGGCACGCCCGCGTGGTGCTGGTCGATCTCGCATTCTCCCATCCGAACCTGGCGGCGGTTGCGATCGATCCGGGCGCCCCGGGCATTGCCGACCTCGTGCGCGGCGGGGCCTCGTTCGGCGCGATCATCACCCGCGATCGGGACTCGCGCGTCCATATCGTGCCGGCCGGCCGCGGCGGCCCCGACAACGCGGCGATCCTCGCTTCGGAACGCATCGGGGTCGCGCTCGACGCGCTGGCGCGCACCTACGATCACGTGGTGATCGACGCCGGAACGACGTCCGACCCGCTGCCGGAGCCGTTGTTGCGCGGCGCATCGCGAGCGGTCCTGGTCGTCTCGGGAGTGCCGCACGAGGCCGCCGTCGCCGCCCGTGACCGGCTTCACGTCGCGGGCTTTGCCGACGTGGCGATGCTCGACGTTTCGCCGGCGCGCGCGGGCGTCCACGCGCCCCAGCGGGCGGTCGCGGCATAACCTGCGCCGGCCTCGCAGCCGCCCCGTTTGCGCTTTAACTTTTCTCAACGTTGCGACAGCATGATCGCCGCGGCGAACGCGAGGGCACGAGGTTGGCCGGCTTGAAGCACGCGATCCTGCGCACGGGGTTCGAGGCGCTGTATTTCAGCGGCTCGCACGTGTGGCTGCGGCCGTTCGTCGGCGGGATCGGTGCAATCCTCACGCTCCATCACGTCCGCCCGCCCCGGCACGAGGCGTTTCAGCCCAACCGTTTGCTGGAGGTGACGCCGGGCTTTCTCGAGGCCGTCATCGTGCGCATGCGGCGCGCCGGCATCGACCTCGTCAGCCTCGACGAGATGCACCGGCGGCTCACCGAGGGCGATCGCAAGCGACGCTTCGCCTGCCTCACGTTCGACGACGGCTATCGCGACGTGCTGGTTCACGCCTATCCGATTCTGAGGAAGCACGCGGTTCCGTTCGGCCTTTACGTCGCCACGAGTTTCCCGGACCGGCTGGGCGAGCTGTGGTGGCTCGCGCTCGAGGCGGTGATCGCGTGCAACAGCCGCATCGGCCTCGTCATCGATGACGAGGATCGCAATTTCGATTGCCGCAGCGTCGGGGAGAAGCGCGATCTCTACGAGGCGATCTATTGGTGGCTGCGCCGCCTGCCGAGCGAGGACGAGCTGCGCCATGCCGTGCGCGATCTCGCGACCCGCTACCAGGTCGACATCGCGGCGTTCTGCCGGGACCTGTGCATGACGTGGGGAGAGATCGAGGAATTGGCGCGCGACCCGCTGGTCACGGTCGGCGCCCACACCGTCAATCATGTGCGGCTCAGCAAGGTGCCGGAAAAAATGGCGCGCGCGGAAATGCGCATGAGCGCTGCCGTGATCGAGAGCGCGCTCGGCAAGGCGCCGGTGCACCTGTCCTATCCGGTCGGCGATTCCACCTCGGCGGGCCCGCGCGAGTTCGCGATCGCGCGCGAGCTCGGCTTCAAGACCGCGGTGACGACGCGGCCGGGCGTGCTGTTCCCGGCCCACCGCGAGCATTTGACCGCGCTGCCGCGCATCAGCCTCAACGGCGAATACCAGCAGCTGCGTTACGTCGAAGTGTTGCT
>DASZJC010000570.1:0-7744 GCA_035948495.1 Xanthobacteraceae bacterium
TTCCGCTCGACCTTCTTCGAGCGCCGCATGCTGTTCGAGCGCGCCATGCCGGTGCCGCAGGTCTCGTTCCGGCCGGGCACGGTCGCGGCCGAGGTTCATCACGCCGCTTAGCGCATGTTCCGGCGAAAGCCTGCCCCGGACGTGATCCGGGGTGGGCACCGGTTCGCCGATAAGAACATGCGCCAATCAAGACTTTTCCCGATTCCAAGGGAACGGGACATGCTCCAGCGGACCGCGCAACGTGCAGCGTACGCGGCCCCCGGCGGGGAGCTGCCGGAGGCCGCGTCGTTGCGCCGTGGCGCACCCGGGATGCGCGACGGCGGGGAGATCGGTGACCAGTGATCAGTGATCGGTGATCAGACGGGCTAAACGTCTTCTGATTACTGATCACCGATTACTGGTCACTGTCAGAACGGCAGCAGCACGTCGAACACCTGCTGCCCGTAGCGCGGCTGCTGCAGATCCGTGAGCTGGCCGTGGCCGCCGTAGGCGATGCGCGCCTGGGCGATTTTGGTCGAGTCGATGGTATTGTCGCTCTGGATGTCCTCCGGACGAACGACGCCCGCGACGATGAGTTCGCGCATCTCGGCGTTGACCCGGATTTCCTGCTTGCCCTCGACCACGAGGTTGCCGTTCGGCAGAACCTGGGTGACGACGGCCGCGACGTGCGTCTGCAACGTCTCCTGCCGGTTGATCGAGCCCTTGCCGTCGTTTGCGGTGGTGCCGTCCGCCGTGAGCAGGCTGCCCGGAACCGGTGTGTGAGTAATGGGCAGCGCGCTCTTGCCAAAGAAGTTGGTGACGTCGGAGCCGATGTTGCCGGTGCGGCTGAGCTGGGTTTCGTTGGCGAACTGCGCCGTGTCCGTGATGTTGACCGTCACGGTGAGGATGTCGCCGACCTGTTGCGCCCGCTGATCCTTGAAGAAGGCGCGCGACCCGTTCCGCCACAGCGAATTCGGGTTGTAGGTCGCCGGCTGCGGCGTCGGCATCGGCATCTGCACCGGCTTGTAGCCCGGCTGGGTAGTGGGGTTTTCGATAGCCGAGAGCTTGGGCTGCTCGCCGATGTTCTTGAGGCGGTCGATGGCGGAACAGCCGCCGGACAGGCCGGCGACGGCCACCAGGGCCGTCGTCGTTAGCAGGTAGCGCGTCGATGACCGATACTTGTTCGACATGACTTTCACTCTCGGCGGCTTACGGCTCCGCCGGGTTGGAGGGCGTGAGATCGGGCTCGCTCGCGACCAGTTGCGGCGCGCCGGTGCGCACGATCACGCGCGCGGGCCCAGCGACGGTGCCCTGCACGGTGCGCTTTGACTGAATGTTGAGGACGCTGACGACGTCGCCTTGCGCTCCCGAATCCACCGCCTTGCCGCGGACCGTGAGGACGAGGCCGGGCGCTTCGTAGATCAGGGTGACCGCCTCGTTGCGCTGGACGATTTCCGGCCGCATCAGGTCGGAGGCGCGCAGCGGCTGGCCCGCACGCAGCGGCTGGCGTACCGCAAGGCCGGCCGGATCGCTTGCGGCGGCGGCGCCGTCGCGGAAGTCCGCCCTGGGCCGGCGCTCGATCGTCACGTCGGCTGCCTTGACGACCTCGCCGCGGGCAAGGGGGCGAACCGTGACCGCGACCGGCAAGGTCTCGATCGCGTAGCCGCTGTAGCGCTGGGTCGGACGCTGAGCCGCTTCGTCGGCCAGTTCGAACGTGACGTCGAACCGCCCCGATCGCGCGCTGTAATAGATGGAGCCCGCGCGCAGATCTGCTCCCGCTTCAAGATGCAGCGGCGGGGGCTCGCGGTCGAGCGCGATGGCGAGGTTGCCCGCGTCGGCGATCCCGCCGCGTGCGGCGAGGACGCGGGCGATCGCGGCTTCGATGTTCTTGGCGCCGAGCACGCGGCCCGTGCGGGTGACCGCGACTTGCGCGTTGCCCTGGGTATCGACGCGGTCGACCCCGTGCGCCCGCGCGGCGTCGAGCACTTGATAGGCCGCCACGCTGCCGGTTTCGCCGATGTCGGGCGCGCGGAAGATGGCGATGCCGGCCGCGGTCCCGGCGCCGTCGATGAGGTCGCCGATGCGAACGACGTCGCGGCTGACGACGGCCTCGCGCTTGAGCTTCGGCACCGGCGAAGCGATCGCATCCGCGGCCTGCGCCGTCGCGGCGCCCGGGCCGAGCGCAAGGAAGGCGGCGATCACCGCAACGCGCAGCATCATCCCCCTCCTCACGTGTGCATGTTGTTGTTCGTCTGCAGCATCTGGTCGGTCGCCGTGATGACTTTCGAGTTCATTTCATAGGACCGCTGGGCGGTGATCAGGTTGGTCATTTCGACCACCGCGTCGACGTTCGATTGCTCGAGGTTGCCCTGCTGGATGTTGCCGTACCCGTTCTCCATCGGAATGCCGTCCTGGGGCGGGCCGGAGGCGGGCGTCTCCACCAGGAGGTTGTCGCCGATCGCCTGCAATCCCGCCTCGTTGATGAAGCGGGTCAGGTTGATCTGGCCGAGCACGGTGGGCGTGGTGGATCCGGGTATCGTCACCGACACATGGCCCTGCTGGTTGATGGTGATCGAGGTGGCGGTGGGCGGGATGGTGATGCCCGGCTGCACCACGTTGCCGTTGGCGGTGACGACGCGGCCCGTGGCGTCGAGATTGAACGAGCCG
Source organism: Xanthobacteraceae bacterium (assembly GCA_035948495.1). Lineage (GTDB taxonomy): Bacteria > Pseudomonadota > Alphaproteobacteria > Rhizobiales > Xanthobacteraceae > AP-16. Next base: position 2,647 of record DASZJC010000570.1, read on the forward strand.
TCGCGGGTGTAGCCGAACGAGCCGTCCGGCATGAGGATCTTGAAGAATCCGTCGCCTTGCACCGCGAGGTCCAGCGAGTTGCTGGTCGACGACAGATTGCCCTGAGTCATCAGGCGGGGAGTGCCGACGGTCTTGACGCCGAGCCCCAGCTCGATGCCGACCGGAAGGATGTTGCCCTGGTTCGAGGACTGAGTGCCGACCTGCCGCACGTGGTCGTACAGCAGATCCTGAAACTCGGCGCGCTGGCGCTTGTATCCGGTCGTGCTCAGGTTCGCGATATTGTTGGAGATCACCTGGACGGCGAGCTCCTGGGCGGCCATTCCGGAGGCGGCGGTGTAGAGAGCGAGCATGGTCCTATGTCCCCGAATTCCTCACGACGTCGGCACGTCGGAGAGCTGCTGGAGGGCGCTCTTGTGCAGGTCGCCCTGGCTCTGGAGAAGGTTGGCAATCGTCGCGTAGCTGCGGCTCACCTCGATCATGTGCGACATCTCGATGATCGGGCGCACGTTCGACTTCTCCAGCGCGCCTTGCACCACCCGCGAGGTGGTGCTTGGGGCCGCCGGCATGTCGGCCGGCGCGCTGAACGTGCTGTCGCCTTCCTTCTGCAGGCGCTGCGGCTGGGCAAAGCTCACCACCCGCAACTGGCCGCGAATGATCGCGATCGTGGCGTTCGCGCCGTCTTTGACCGAAACGGTGCCTTCCGGATTGATCGTGATGCCGGTGTCTTGCGCCTGGAACGCGATCGGGCCGCCGTCGCCGAGAACCTGGTAGCCCTCGGAGGTCACGAGCTCGCCCTGGGCGTTGATCTCGAGCGAGCCGTTGCGGGTATAGCGTTCGCCCTGCGGGGTATTGATGACCAGAAAGCCGTCGCCGTTGATGGCAACGTCGAGCGGGTTGCCGGTGCGCTGCAGCGGCCCCTGGTTGAGATCGATCAGCGTCCCGCGGTCGCGCACGAAGCTGACCGGGCTGTCGGCGACGCGAAAGCTGCCGTCACGCGCGCCCGGCATCAGATATTCCTGGAACAGCGAAAAATCCGCCTTGAAGCCGTTGGTGTCGATGTTCGCGATGTTGTTGGCGACCACCTCCATCTCGCGCTGCAACGCCATCTGCCGCGACAGGCCGACGAGAAGTGCGTTCTCCATCGGTAGTGCTCCCCATGAGGACGCGGACCGGAGCCCTCCCAGGCGGGTCCGCATCGGTTGCTCGATCCGCTCTCCCAAGCGGGTCGATCGGCGTCTTCTGTGCAGATGCCGTGCCAGAAACCAAATGTTAGGGATATCAATCCGTTAACATGCCCGGGCGCGGTGCCGCCGGGCGGCAAGAAGCGCCGTTTGCCGGTGCCACCCGGCAAAATTTACCGACCTGCGCGCCGGCCGAAAGCAATCGTTAACCATTCGGGCCATAGCCTCGCCCGTTAAGATTGGGGACGCGGGGCAGGAATCATGGCGGCGAAGGCGAAGAGCGCCGAACCCGAGGCGAAAGACGACGCCGAGGAAGCCGAAGGCGAGGGCGCTCAACCCAAACGCAAGCTTCCGCTCAAGCTTATCGCCATGGCGGCCGCCGGGCTTGTCGTGCTGGGGGGCGGAGGCATTGGCGCCTATCTCGTCTTCCACGGCAAGAAGGAAGAAAAAGCGGCGGCTCCCGCCGTCAAGCCGGTCGCGTTCTTCGACCTGCCGGACGTGATGGTCAATCTGTCCGGCGCTGCCGGCGAGCGGGTGCAATACCTCAAGCTCAAGGTCGTTCTCGAACTGCCCGACCAGACCCTCGGCGCGCAGATTCAGCCGGTCATGCCGCGGGTGATGGATGCGTTCCAGACCTATCTGCGCGAACTGCGGCCCGCCGACCTCGACGGCTCGGCCGGGCTTTATCGGATGCGCGACGAACTGACCCGGCGCATCAATACGATGATCGCGCCTCATCGCATCAATGCGGTGCTGTTCAAGGAAGTCGTCGTTCAATGACGGGTTAGCTCATGCCGCCGCCGGACATCAATCAGGACGCGCTCGCCGCCGATTGGGGCCTGGCGCTCGAAGCCGAGGGCGCCGCCCCTCCCGGCGGCCAACGCCCCGCCGAGGGCGGCGGCAATGACGAGATGGCCGCGCAATGGGCGGCCATGATCGACGACGGCAGTCAGTTCGTGCAGGCCGCCAAGGGCGGCGCCGAGCGCATTCTCAACCAGGAGGAAATCGACAGCCTCCTGGGATTCAACATTGCCGAGATATCGCTCAACGAAAATTCCGGCATCCGGGCGATCATCGACTCGGCGATGGTTTCCTACGAGCGGCTGCCGATGCTCGAGATCGTCTTCGACCGGCTGGTCCGGCTGATGACGACATCGCTGCGCAATTTCACCTCCGACAACGTCGAGGTTTCGCTCGACCGCATCACCTCGGTGCGGTTCGGCGACTACCTCAATTCGATTCCGCTGCCGGCGATCCTCGCCGTGTTCCGCGCGGAGGAATGGGATAATTTCGGGCTGTTCACCGTCGATTCCGGCCTGATCTACTCGATCATCGACGTGCTGCTCGGCGGACGGCGCGGTCAGACCGCAATCCGCATCGAAGGGCGCCCGTATACGACGATCGAGATCGGCCTCGTCAAGCGCATGATCGAGGTCGTGCTGGGCGACGCGGAACAGGCGTTCCGCCCGCTCTCGCCGGTCAGGTTCAGCATCGACCGGCTGGAGACCAATCCGCGCTTTGCCGCCATCACCCGCTCCGCCAACGCGGCGATTCTGGTGCGGTTGCGGATCGACATGGAGGACCGCGGCGGCAACATCGAGCTGCTGCTGCCCTATGCGACCATCGAGCCGATCCGCGAAGTGCTGCTGCAGATGTTCATGGGCGAGAAGTTCGGCCGTGACCCGATCTGGGAAGCTCACCTCGCCACGGAAATCGGGCAGACGGAAATCGCCATCGAGGCGGTGCTGTACGAGGCCGAATTGCCGCTGCGCCAGCTGATGGCGCTGGAGGTCGGCGATACGCTGACGCTCGACCTCAAGCCCGATGCCTGCGTGACCGTGCGCTGCGGCGACGTGGCGCTGACCGAGGGCCGCATGGGCCGGGTGGGGGATCGCGTCGCCGTACGGGTGACCAGGCCGCTGCGCAAACCCAAGACTACGTTCGCCATGTTCGAAATGGCGGACGCATCCTCGAACCGGGGGGAGGCTCCGTGAGCAACGGCATCGGACTGGTGATCGAGAGCATGGTCGCGATCCTGCTCGTGCTCACGATCGGATACTGCATCGTGCTCAACAGCCGGCTGAAAATGCTCAAAGCCGACGAGCAGACGCTCAAGGCGACGATTTCCGAGCTGATCACCGCAACCGAGATCGCCGAGCGGGCGATCGCCGGCCTCAAGCTGACCGTGCGCGAGTGCGATCTCACCCTGGGCGAGCGGCTGCGCAACGCCGAGCAGCTTTCCGCCGAAATCACCGGTCAGCTCGACGACGGCAAGGCGGTGCTGGAACGATTGACCCGCATTGCGCTCGCCGCGCGCCCGCCGGGCTCCCCGCCGTCGCTCGGCGCGATCGCGCCCGACGTCCAGGCGATCGCCGATGCCGCGCAGGCGTTTGCGGCGCGCTCGCGTCTGCGCGCGCCCGGCGTCGCCGCATGAGCGGCAAGGGGCGCACCCTTCGCCTGGTGCCGCTGGTCGTCGCCGCGGCGGCGAGCCTTTTCGTGTTCAAGACGGTCGGCCTGATCACCGCCGGCAAGCATTCGTTCGGCAGCGCGCAGCCGGCCTATGCCCAGACCGCGGGCAAACCTGCATCCGAGCCGTCGCCGTCGCGGTCGCGCGGCAAGGGCGACCGGCAGGGGCTCGCCGCGGAGCGCAGCGGGGATCTGCCGCCCGACGCGTCGGCGCCCGCGCCGCGAAAATCCTGGATGCAGGAAGTGTTCGATTATCCGGAATATACCGGCGCGGTCGCGGCCAAGCCGGGCGACAAGAGCGGCGCCGCCGCGGCCCCTCCGGGCGCGAAGGCCGCGCCGGCCGAACCCAAGCCGGCGCCTGGCGACGCGAAAGCCGCCGTCGGCGACCCGAAGGGAAAGCCGGGCGAGCCCAAGCCCGTGCCGGCCGATGCCAAGGCGGGAAGCGGGGCACCGGCGGCGTTCGACGCCGACCATCCGTCGCCGAGCGCCGGCGAGCGCGCGGTGCTGGAAAGCCTCAATCAGCGCCGTCAGGAGCTCGACGCGCGTGCGCGCGAACTCGACGTGCGCGAAAACCTGCTCGCAGCCACCGAGAAAAGGATCGAGGCGCGGCTCGCCGAGATCAAGGAGACCGAGGCCCGCATCCATGCGACGGTCCGGAAAAAGGACGACGCGGAAGCGGCGCGCTTCAAGGGGCTCGTGAGCATGTACGAAAACATGAAGGCCAAGGACGCTGCCAAGATTTTCGACCGCCTCGACATGCGCATCCTCATCGAGCTTGCGGGGCAGATCAATCCACGCCGCATGTCCGACATCCTCGGCCAGATGTCCCCGGAAGTGGCGGAGCGGCTCACCAGCGAAATCGCCACCCGCGCCGGGGCGGTCGAAAAGGGACCGCCGTCCGCCGACCTGCCGAAAATCGAAGGACGCCCAAACGGATGATTAAGACCGCCTTAAACGCCGCGGCCTAGGCTGGGACGTTCGGCAGGATGCCGGGCGTCGCCGGGGGCCGGCGAGGGGTTTCGAGGATGGCGGGGAAGTCTCTCAACCTGCGGGCAATCCGTGCGCACGGCGAAGCCCAGGTTCCGCCGCGGCTCGGATTGCGCATCGTCGCCGTGTTCCTCGTCCTCGAGGCGTTGCTGCTGCTGGCGCTGTCGTTGATTTTCGCTCCCAGCGCACGGGCCGCTCCGGTCAAGGCCGAGGTGAGCGTGAGCACGAGTGCGGGCTTCGCCCGGTTCGTATTCCATTTCACCGAAGACACCGACGCCGACATCAATCTCAGCAACGGCATCCTGGTCATTGCCTTCAAGAGGCCGATCGACGTGTCCGTCGACCGCATCGCGATCGGCGCCCCCGACTATGTCAATGCCGCCCGGCGCGATCCCGACGGCATGGCGGTGCGGCTGGCGCTCGGCCGCAAGGTCATCGCCAATTCCATGATGGCCGGGGACCGG
>DASZJC010000571.1:0-6963 GCA_035948495.1 Xanthobacteraceae bacterium
GCCGAGCCGCAGGGCTTCGACGATCATGCGCGCTCGTTCAAGAGCGGCCGGCGCGAGGTCAACGCGGCGATCACCGGCTCGATCTGCGACGCGCTGTTGGCGCGCATGCCGGGCGAGATCACCTTCGCGATCAACCGCACCTTGGTGGGCGAAGGCCTCTCGGCGAGCGACGAGGAGGTCGCGGGCGCGGTCGCCTTTGCGTTCCGCGAGCTCAAGCTCGTGGTCGAGCCCGGCGGCGCGGCGGCGCTTGCCGCGCTGCTTGCCGGCAAGATCGACGTGCGCGGCAAGATCGCCGCTGTCGTGCTCTCCGGCGGCAACGTCGATCCGGAGCTGTTCCACCGCCTGGTGGCGTGAACGCATCTCTATGCGTCGGGCGCAGGCCGCTTGGCCAATGTCAGAAATCTCAAGACCGCCGCCGACGTCTCGCCACGCCGGGTCGCGAGATAGTGAGCAGCCTTCGGCTGTGCGATGGATCGCCAGTCCGGTAAAGGATATTCCCTCGGACTGAGGAGAGCCCGCCAATGGTTGCAATCGAGTCCACGCCCGACATGGTTGCCAAGCTCTACGCGACGATGCGGCAAAACCTCGCCGTCGTCCGGCGACGACTGCACAAGCCACTGACCCTGGCCGACAAAGTGCTGCTCGGCCATCTCGATGCCCCTGAAGTGCAGGACCTGGACCCGGGGCGCAGTTATCTCGCGCTCCGCCCCGATCGCGTGATTTTTCAGGACGTGCTTGGCCAGAGCGGCATGCTGCAGTTCATGCAAACGAAGCGCCAGCGTGTCGCGGTGCCCACCACGATCCACTGCGACCATCTCATTCAGGCGCGCACCAATGGCGAGGCGGATCTCCGCGCGTCGCTCGATGAGAGCAAGGAGGTCTACGATTTCCTCCGCTCCGCGGCGGCGAAATACGGATGCGGCTTTTGGGAGCCGGGCGCGGGGATCATCCATCAGGTGGTGCTGGAAAACTATGCCTTTCCCGGCGAGCTGATCATCGGCACCGATTCGCACACGCCGAACGCGGGCGGGCTCGGCGCCTGCGCGGTCGGCGTCGGCGGCGCCGACGCGGTCGAGGTGATCTCCGGCCTGCCGTGGGAGGTGCTCTATCCCAAGCACATCGCAGTGTATCTGACCGGCAAGCTCGGCAATTGGGCCGCGCCCAAGGACGTCATCCTGTACGTCGCCGGCCAGCTCACGGTGTCGGGCGGCACCAATGCCATCGTCGAATACATCGGCCCGGGCGCGCGCAGCATCAGTGCCACGGGTAAGGCCACGATTACCAATATGGGCGCCGAACTCGGCGCGACGACGTCGATGTTTCCGGCCGACGAGCGGATGGCGACCTATCTGCGCGCGACCGGCCGTGAATTCATCGTGCCGCTGATGCAACAGCATCAAGACCTGCTGGTGCCGGACGCGGAAGTCGAGGCAAATCCCGAGGCATATTACGACCGGGTGATCAGGCTCGATCTGAGCGCACTCGAGCCGCATGTCGTCGGGCCGCATTCGCCCGACCGCGCGCGTCCCATCTCCAAATTCGCCTCCGAGATCGCGGACAGCGGCAACGGCTTCGTGGATGAAATCTCCACGGCCTTGATCGGAAGCTGCACCAACTCGTCCTACGAAGACATGAGCCGCGCCGCCGACATTGCCGCGCAGGCGACAGCGCAGGGCGTAAAGTCAGCCGTGCCGCTGCTGGTGACGCCGGGTTCGGAGCAGGTGCGTGCCACGATCGAGCGCGACGGGCAGATGCAAGCGCTCAAGGACATCGACGCAACCGTGCTGGCGAATGCCTGCGGCCCGTGCATCGGGCAATGGCGCAGGGCGCGCGAAGCGGCCGCCCGACCCAATACGATCGTCACCTCGTATAACCGCAACTTTCCACGGCGCAATGACGGCCAGCCGACGACGATGAACTTCATCGCCAGCCCGGAAATAGTGACCGCATTCGCGCTGGCGGGACGTCTGTCGTTCAACCCGTTGAAAGACACTTTGACCGGCGGCGACGGCAAGCCGTTCAAGCTCAATGCTCCGAAGCCCGCGCCCGAGGTACCTGCGAAGAACTTCGCGCCCGGGCAAGCAGCCTACGTCCCGCCGGGCGAATCGGGCCGAGACATCGAGCTGAAGATAGATGCCGACAGCGAAAGGCTCCAGCGCCTGGAGCCGTGGCCCGCCTGGGGCGGCGGCGATTTTCTCGATATGCCGGTGCTGCTCAAGAGCAAGGGTAAGACAACGACCGATCACATTTCGCCGGCCGGTCCATGGCTGCGTTACCGGGGCCACCTCGACAAATTCAGCGACAACATGTTCATGGGCGCGACCAATGCCTTCACCGGCAAGGCGGGCCACGGCAAGAACGTCCTGTCGGGCGAGGCCGATCAACCCTTTGCAAAGATCGCCCGCGACTACAAATCGCGCGGTACCCGTTGGGTGGTGGTCGGCGATTTCAATTACGGCGAAGGCAGCAGCCGGGAGCACGCCGCGCTCTCGCCGCGGCTGCTCGGCGGCGTCGCGGTGATCGCCCGCAGCTTCGCACGCATTCACGAGTCGAATTTGAAAAAGCAGGGGTTGCTGGCGCTGACATTCCAGAACCCGGATGACTACGAGCGCATTCGGGAGGACGACCGCATCAGCCTCGTCGGTCTGGCCGATCTGGCGCCCGGCCGGCCGGTAAGCTGCATCGTTCGCCACGCGGACGGGACCACCGAGACGCTGGCGCTCGCGCACTCATTCAGCGCGTCTCAGCTCAAGTGGTTCCGGGCAGGTTCTGCACTGAACTTATTTCACGCCGCATAACCAACGGCCTGTCCGCTAAGAGGCAAAATGGGAAAAGCCCGCGTCAGCTGAACAGCGCGATCTTTTCTTCCGGGGTGAGCGCGTTGAGCGGCGCCAGCGGGTCGCTGGCGGGAGCCGCCTGCCGCGCGACCGGCGGCGCGGCGGAGCCCGCGACCGGCTCGGCCGCAGGCTCAAGATCGACCAGCTCGAGTTCGTCCTCGTGCGCCGGGGCGGCGCTCGCGGCCGGCCCCATCACCATGTCGACATCGGCCTGATCGAGTTCGTGGTCCGGTCGCGCCGAACCGCGGACCAGCGCCGCCGCTTCGCCGTCGCGCGCGCGGGCTGCTTCCGCCGCCTCCGCCGTCATGGCGCCGTCGAGGCCCCAGATGTCGATCATGGCGTTGATGCGGCCTTCGAGATAGCGCAGCACCTGGATCACCTTGCGGGTGCGCTGGCCGGTGAGATCCTGAAACGAGCAGGCGGTGTAGACGGCGGTCGCCCTGGCGTCGATCAGGTCGCAGACTTCCGCTTCGAGGCCCTGCTCGCGCAAGGTCCAGGCGACCTCCTGGATCTGCTCGGCCGCGGCCAGGATGTCGGAGGTCGCCGCTTCGGTCGCCCCGACGATCGAGTCGAGTTCCTCGGTCGCCTCGCCGAACTTGCCGTGCTGCTCGCCGTCTGGCTTGATCGCGGCGATCTCGGCCTTGGTGCGGGCGATCGCCTTGGCCATCTCGACCAGATCGAAGCGGATGCGGTCGACCGACTCGGCGGTGCGCTCGCCGCGGATCGCCGCCTCCAGGCGGTCGATGGCGGTGAGCAGCATTTTGGTGTCGGCATGGCGGTTGCGCCGGGCAAATTCGGCCAGAAACCAGCGCCCGCGATTGGTCTCCATGACCGCGGCTTCGATCGCCTCGTAGTCGGCTTCGCTCAGCGGCATGGGGACGGGCGGCAGCGGCATGGGTTCGCGCTCGGGGCCGGGAAACGGCACGGTCGATTTGTTTCGACCATGCCGCACGAATCGTCACAATCAGCTTAATGACCTCGCAAGCCCGGGCAATCGCCGACGGCTTCGGCGTACGGCTGGCCCTGTTCTATGCCGGGCTGTTCGTCGTCGCCGGGGTTCAGCTGCCGTTCTTTCCGCTCTGGCTCAAGGCCAAGGGCCTGGACGCGCAGGCAATCGGGCTCGTCCTTGCAACCCCCATGGTGGTGCGGGTGGTGGCGGTGCCCGTGGCGGCGCGGATCGCCGACCGGCTGGGCGCCCTGCGCCGGCTGCTCATCGCTGGTTCATGCGGTGCCGCAATAGGTTACGCGCTGGTCGGGGGCGCCCAAAGCTTCGTTGCGATCCTCGCGGCGGTGGCGCTGGCAGCGGCACTCGCCGCTCCGACAATTCCGCTCGCCGATGCCTATGCGCTCAAGGGCCTCGGGCTGCGCGGGCGCGCCTACGGCCCGGTGCGCCTGTGGGGATCGGTCGCCTTCATCGCCGCCAATCTCGGCGCCGGGTTCGCGTCCGGATACATCGCGCCGACCGGCTACATCTGGCTGATGGTAGCGGCATCTGCGGCGACCGCCGCAGCTTCGCTGGGGCTGCGGCCGTTGTGGCCGGCCGGAGCGCCGGAACCTCCCACCCCGCGCCGCCGCCGCCGGCTGCTGCCCGCGCCGGGCTTCCTCCCGATCGCGGTCGCGGCAAGCCTCGTCCAGGCCAGCCACGCGGTCTATTACGGCTTCTCGACCCTCGATTGGACGGCCAAGGGGCTCAGCGGCACCGCCATCGGCTCGCTCTGGGCGCTGGGCGTCGCGGCGGAAATCGTCCTGTTTGCACTCTCAGCCCGCCTGCCGGCGGCGCTCGGGCCGCGCGCCCTGCTCGTCATCGGTGCCGCCGGAGCCGCGATCCGCTGGACCGCGATGGCGCTCGACCCGCCGACCGGTCTGCTGCCGCTGCTGCAATGCCTGCACGCCCTCTCGTTCGGCGCCTCGTTCCTGGGCGCGGTGCAGTTCCTCGCCCGCGCGGCGTCGGAAGGGGAGGCGGCAACCGTGCAAGCCGACTTTTCGACCCTGCAGGGGATCGTCATGGCGGCGGCCACGGGACTCTCCGGCCTGCTCTATGGACGCTTCGGCGGCCTCGCCTACGCCGCAATGGCGGTGTGCGCCGTGCTCGGCGGCATCGTCGCGCTCGCCGGCGTCAGGCGTCAGTAAACAGTGATCAGTGATCAGTGATCAGTGATCAAAAGTAATCCGCTATTCTTCTGATCACTGATCACTGATTACTGATTCCTGTCATCCCCATAGCGCCGCCGTGGCCGGGTGGACCAGGCTCTGCTCGTAGACGAGCCCGTGCGGACGATCGCGCGCCAGGATCAGCGGGCCGTCCAGATCGACGATACGCGCGCGCTGCGCGACCAGCACGGCGGGTGCCATCGACAGCGAGGTTGCGACCATGCAGCCGACCATCAGCGCGAAGCCCCGTCGCTCGCCTTCGGCGGCCAGCAGCAGCGCCTCGGTCAGGCCGCCGGCCTTGTCGAGCTTGATGTTGATGGCGTCGTACTTGCCGGTCAAACGATTGAGCGAGCCACGGTCGTGCACGCTCTCGTCGGCGCAGATCGCAATAGGATGGGCAATAGCCGCCAGCGCATCGTCCTGCGACTGGGGCAGGGGCTGCTCCACCAGGGTGACGCCGGCGGCGGCGCAGGCCGCAAGGTTGTCGGCGAGATTGCCCGCGCTCCAGGATTCGTTGGCATCGACGATCAGCTCGGCCTGCGGCGCGGCGCGGCGCACCGCGGCGATGCGCTCGGGATCGCCGTCGCCGCCGAGCTTGACTTTGAGGAGCGCACGCGCGGCCGACTTGGCGGCGGCCGCTGCCATCGCGGCCGGCGTGCCGAGCGAGATGGTGAGCGCGGTGGTCACAGGCCGCGGCGGCGGCAAGCCGGCGAGCGCATGGACCGGTCGGCCGGCGCGTTTTGCCTCGAGATCCCAGAGCGCGCAGTCGAGCGCGTTGCGCGCGGCGCCCGGCGCCATGACTTTTTGCAGCGCCGCCCGGTCAAGCCCGTCGGCGAGGGGACCGCGCTGGCCCTCGATGGCGCCGACCACCGTTTCCACCGTCTCCCCATAACGCCGATAGGGTACGCATTCGCCGCGGCCGGCGTGGGCGCCGTCGGAAAGTTCCGCGACCACGACGACCACCTCGGTCCGAGTGCCGCGCGCTATCGCAAAACTGCCGGCGACGGGCCAGCGTTCGGTGCGCACGGTCAAGGAAAGCGGCATGGCAAACAATAGCGCCCGACGACGCGAGTCGCCGGGCGATAATCGGGGGCGGCGGCGGATCGGCACCACGCCAAGCGGCGGCGCGTGTCCGCGCGCGGCGACGCTCCGACGATCGTCAGTTTATTGTTGGAGCATGATCTTTTCCGAAAACCGGTACCCACTTTTCGGGATCATGCTCTACTCGAATCGTCCGGCCGCGTGCGCCAGCATGGTGTAGACCTTGCCGGTTTCCGAGGTCAGGTAGGTGCGCGCCACCACCGCGCCGCGGTCGTCCTGCGAGACGTCGTCGAGCAGCCGCTCAAACTCGGCGATATAGCGGTCCACCGTCTGCTTGAACTCGCGGTCGGCGCGGTAGCGCTTGCGAATCTCCTCGAACGTGCGCTGCCCCTGCATGGTGTAGAGGCGCTTGGTGAACACGTTGCGTTCACCGCGTTTGTAGCGGTCCCACAGCTCGGTCGCCGCGTCGTGATCGATCATGCGGGCGATATCGACCGAGAGGGAGTCGAGCGACTCGATCGAGTGCCGCGCCGGGCGCTCTTCCGCGCGCGGCGGGCGTTCCTCGCCGCGTGCGCCCGGGCCTTCGTCGCGCGAGGCGCGGGCGAGCACGTCGGTGAGCCAGCCGCCGCGGCGGTCGCCGCCCGGCGGAGGTGCTTCCGTGCGCTGCGGCGGCGCGAACCCGGGAGGCGGCGGCCGCGCGCCGGGCGGCTCCATGCGCGGGGCGGGACGGCCGCCGGCGGCTGCCGGCACCGGCTCCTCGCGCACGACGCGGCGCCCCGGCTCGGCGGCGTCGATGCCGCGGCCGTGGCGCGCCACGATGCGGTTGAGCTCGGCGAGCGCATCGATCTGCTCGACGATCACGCGGCGCATCTGGGCGGTGCTTTCGGCCGCCTCCTGCGGCAACTCGAGAATGCCGCGGCGCATCTCGGCGCGC
>DASZJC010000572.1:0-7314 GCA_035948495.1 Xanthobacteraceae bacterium
GTCTTCTCGAAAATCTCCCGCCCGATCAGCATGCGCCTGATTTCGCTGGTGCCGGCGCCGATCTCGTAGAGCTTGGCGTCGCGCAGGAGCCGCCCGGTCGGGAACTCGTTGATGTAGCCGTTGCCGCCGAGGCACTGGATCGCCTCGAGCGCCATCCAGGTCGCCTTCTCGGACGCGAACAGGATGGCGCCGGCCGCGTCCTCGCGCGTGGTCTCGCCGCGGTCGCAGGCGCGCGCGACCGCGTACACGTAGGCCTTGGCCGCGTTCATGGTCACGTACATGTCGGCGATCTTCGCCTGCATGAGCTGGAAGCTGCCGATCGGCGCGTCGAACTGCCTGCGCTCGTGCACGTACGGGATGACGACGTCCATGCACGCCTGCATCAGGCCGAGCGAGCCGGCCGCGAGTACCGCGCGCTCGTAGTCGAGCCCGGACATCAGCACGTTGACGCCTTCGTTGACCGCGCCGAGCACGTTCTCCTCCGGCACCTCGCAATCCTGCAGCACCAGTTCGCCGGTGTCGGAGCCGCGCATGCCGAGCTTGTCGAGCTTCTGCGCGGTGGAATAGCCGGGAAAACCGTTCTCCACGATGAACGCCGTGATGCCGCGTGGGCCGGCCTTGGCATCGGTCTTGGCGTAGATCACCACGGTCTCGGCAATCGGTCCGTTGGTGATCCACATTTTCGAGCCGTTGAGGACGTACCGGTCGCCGCGCTTCTCCGCGCGCGTGCGCATGGAGACGATGTCCGAACCGGCCCCCGGTTCCGACATCGCAAGCGCGCCTACGTGCGCGCCGGACATGAGCTTGGGCAGGTAGCGCCGCTTCTGCTCGTCGTTGCCGTTGCGGCGGATCTGGTTGACGCAGAGGTTGGAATGGGCGCCGTAGGATAGGCCGACGGAGCCCGAGGCGCGCGAGACCTCCTCGAGCGCGACGCAATGCGCGAGATAGCCGAGCCCGGCGCCGCCATATTCTTCCTCGACCGTGATCCCAAGCAGGCCCATCTGGCCGAGCTCCGGCCACAGATCGCGCGGGAACGCGTTGGTGCGGTCGATCTCGTCGGCGCGCGGCGCGATGCGGTCCTGGGCGAAATTCTCGACCGTGTCGCGCAACGCATCGACGTCGGCGCCGAGGCCGAAATCGAAAGCGCGCCAGGCGTTGGGAATCATGGCACCGCTCCTCATGCCGAGATTAGAGCATGATCCGGATAGATGGGACCGGTTTTCCCGAAAAACCACGGTCAAACAAGCCGGTTGGCGTCGGCCGGCGCGCGGCGCCTGTCTCAGGGCCTTATCTCAGGCCGAACCAGACCGTGGCGATCGCCAGGAACGAGAAGAAGCCGACCACGTCGGTCACGGTGGTGACGAACACGCCCGACGATACGGCGGGATCGGCCCCGGAGCGGTTGAGCACCAGCGGAATGAGGATGCCGCCGAGCGCGCCGGCGACGAGATTGCACAGCATGGCGAGCCCGATGACGATGCCGAGCTGCGGCACCCTGAACCAGGCGACGGCGGCGACGCCGGTGATCACCGCGAACGCGAGGCCGTTGACGAGCCCGACCAGAACCTCGCGCAGGATGGTCCGCCAGACGTTGGCGCTCGACAATTCGCGCACCGCCAGCGCCCGCACCACCACGGTCATGGTCTGCGTGGCCGCGTTGCCGCCCTGGCTCGCCACGATCGGTGCGAGCACCGCCAGCGCCACCATTTTCTGCAGCTCGCCTTCGAACAGGCCGAGCACCGAAGAGGCGAGGAATGCGGTCGCCAGGTTCACCAGCAGCCAGTTGAACCGGCGCCGCGCCACGGTCCAGACCGGGTCGGACAGCTCTTCCCCGCGCACGCCGCCGAGCGCCTTGAGGTCCTCCTCCGCCTCCTCCTCGATCACGTCGACCACGTCGTCGACGGTGATGACACCGACCAGGCGCTCGGCTTCGTCGACTACCGGCACGGCCACCAAATCGTAGCGCTCGAACAGCCGCGCCACCTCCTCCTGGTCGTCGGCGGCACGCGCGCGGTGCAGGTCTTCATGCATCAATTCCGAGATCGGCACGGGCCGCTTGGCGCGCAGCAGCCGGTCGAGCGCCACGGCGCCGAGCAGGCGATGGCTGCGATCGGTGATAAAAATCTCGTAGAACCGGTCCGGCAAATCCGGCGTCTCGCGCATATAGTCGATGGTCTGGCCGACGGTGGCGTCGGGCCGCACCGCGATGTATTCGGTCTGCATCCGCCGGCCGGCGGAGTCTTCCGGGTATTCCAGGCTGCGCGCCAGCGCGACCCGCTCCGGGTGCGGCAGCTGCTCGAGAATGTCCTTTTGCCGCTCCTTGGGCAGGCCCTCGAGAATGGCGACCGCATCGTCGGTTTCGAGTTCACGGACGCCGACGATCAGCGCCGCGGGGGCAAGCTGTTCGAGGATGTCGGCGCGCATCCCGTGGTCGATTTCGGTGAGCGCCTTGAAATTGAACCGGGCGGCCAGAAGCTCGATCAGGCGCGGGCGCAGGGGCGGATCGAGCGCCGCCAGCAAGTCGCCGAGATCGGCCTCGTGCCAGTCGCCGACAAGATCGGCGAGGACGGCCCTGTCGTTCGCCTCGATCGCGGCCGCGACCTGCGCGACGATGTCGGCGCGGATCGCCCCGCTCTCATCGTGCAGGTCGGACGCCTGCGAATGCGCCGCGGCGGGCTCCTGCCTGTCGTCGAGCATGCCGCACCTCGCGGGAACGGGAATCGATGCACCGCTACGTCTTATGCGGCGAAGCGGAGAATTTGTCCGCGCCAAATCAGATTATGCGCCAATGCCGCCGCGCGGTCTCCTGCGCCAGCTCGGGTCCCGTGCTCCTGCGCAGCTTGAAGTTCGCCGGCTATCCTCTTGTCCGCGCGGTCCCGGCCTCCCAGCCATGGACCGAGGCGGCGGCCGTCGGCCGCGCCTCCGTGTCGCCACCACAAAGACACGGAACGTCCCCAGTGCGGGCGCAGGAAACCCGCGGCGAAGGCGGCAAAACGCCGTTTCGGTTAAGCTTGCGTTTATTTGCGGTCGGGTAGGGTCGCGCCTAGTGCGCGGCGCCGTCCTCAAAAGGGACGCTGTGATCGCGCCGCGTTGCACCGCGTTGGGGATGATCGGATGCGTTTTTGGTCGACCGTAGCGGGGCTGTGCGTACTCGCGGGCGCCAGTGCGTCAGCGCTCGCCGCCGAGTGCCCGGGCAATCCGGACGCGCTGGGCACCTCCCGCGTCATCAGCGTCGACCCCGCCGAGCACACCCGCATCGGCACCATGCAGTATCCCGAGAGCTTGCCGCTCGCCGACAAGGAGGTGGTGCTCACCTTCGATGACGGTCCCCTGCCCCCCTACACCAGCCGCATCCTCGAGACGCTCGCTGCCGAATGCGTCAAGGCCACCTTCTTCATGGTCGGCCGCCAGGCGCGCGCTTACCCGGACATGGTGCGCCGCGTCTACAACGAAGGCCACACCGTCGCCTCGCACAGCCAGAATCACCCGCTCATTTTCACGCGGCTGCCGATGGCCGCGGCCGAGAACGAGATCGAGCAAGGCCGGGCGTCGGTCGCCGCCGCCCTGGGCGACGAGCGGGCGCTGGCGCCGTTCTTCCGGTTTCCCGGGCTCGGCCGTTCGGATGCCATCGAGAATTATCTCGCCTCGCACGGCATCATGACGTGGAGCGCCGATTTCCTGGCCGACGACTGGCGGCACATCACCGCCCAGCAGGTGCTCACCCGCGCGCTCGATCGCCTAGACCGCAAAGGCAAGGGCGTGCTGTTGCTGCACGATATTCAGCCGCGCACCGCGCTCGCCCTGCCGGTGCTGCTCAAAGCGCTCAAGGCGCGCGGCTATCGCATCGTGCAGGTGGTGCCGGCCGGGCCGGACCTGCCCAAGACCCTGGCGCCGCCGGAGGCCTGGGCGATCCAGCGGCCGCCGACCTGGCCGCGCGTGCTCGAACGCGACCCGGCTTTCGCCGAGGCCGTCGCCTATCCGAATATGGTCGAGTTGCCGATCACGCTGACCGCGACGCCGGCGGAACTCGACACGGTCGCCGTGCCGCTCGTCTACCCGACCCCGGGCCAATCGCGCCTGTGGCCGATGACCGCGCGCGAATTCGTGCCGGTCGAGAACGCGCAAGCCTTCCCGGTGTCGCTCGCCGGCAGCCCCGCGGCCGTCGCGGTGAGCGAGATCGCTTTATCCTGGTCGGTCGAGCACGTCATCTGGCCGCCGACGGCCAAGCCGGTCCATGTCGCGCGGCGCAGACCGCCGATCCATTTCCGGCGGACCGCAGCCGCACGGCACCGCCACGGGGCGGAGGCGCGCCCACCCGCACCTGCGAAGCCGCCGCAATTCGCCTCGCACATCCTGACTTTGCACTGACCGCCTGCGCGCCTGTTATCGGTCGGAGGGCGCTGCCCAAGCGCGCGCAACGGGCGCTCGCACGATTGCTTTTCACGCGCCGAATGGTAGCGTCGCGCCTCGCTGAATTCGGACGTGGGGTGTGTTCGGGTTTGGCTTGGACACAGGGAGAAACCTGGATGATGAAGACGATCCTTCTCGGCGCTGCATTGGCCTTTGGTCTTGCGACCGGCGCCGGCGCCACGGTCATGTCTGCTCCGATCGGCAAGACCGACGGCCTGGTCACCAAGGTTGCGGAAGGCTGCGGGCCGGGAATGTGGCGCGGCCCCGGCGGCCGTTGCCATCCGATGTTCAACGGGCGCGCCTGCCCGCCCGGCTACCACCTCGGCCCGGAGCGCAAGCGCTGCTGGCCCGACCGGTAATTGGGATCGCGGCAGACGTTGCGCAGGAGTGAATAATGCGTGCGGCCGGGCGCGACGCCCGGCCGCTTTTCTATTTGGATTGTTGGTCGCGCGCCAACGTGCTGCCAATCATCCGCGCGGCGCAGAAGCAAGGCGCGTCCCTCAAGGATATTGCGGACGCGCTGAACGCTCGCGCGGTTCGGACGCCTCGGGGCCGCCGGTACGCGAGCGCGATGAAGAACGTGCCGGCACGCGCTTTGGACGTTCAAACCAAGCGACGAGAAGCGCTACCAAGATGATGGCCGCGATCGCGATCGCCCAGTGCGGAACGTGCATACCTAGAAACACCGAGTTGCCAGCCAGCCACTTGTCGACCTGATCGTGCATGGTGGGCAGCGCTCCCGACGGCGTGGGACATTAGGGCTTCTCACGCGCTCCTGCCGCTCGTCTACTGTGACGAATAACAGTGCTCGGCCCCAACGGACGCCAGAGGAGCCTCACACGCCGGATCGATCGAACGGGTTTTGCTGAAAACGGCTTTTGAAACAACGCCTTAAAGTCTGTTGTTCCTGCGGCCTTCTAGCGGGGAAGAATGACCGCAAGGCGATCCCGCGGCCTCAGGGCAGCAGGCTCTGGCGACTTGGGGGATTTGATCGCCTTCGCTAACGCTTCGGCAAGCAAGCGCACGGCAGGCTGTGCGCAATCATGCGCAAACCCCGCCGACGGTCCCTGCACAAGGGCGACCTTCCGCTACGCCTCTCGCTTGCTGCGGAACCGAACCGGCGTTTTCGGTACGTGATCCTTCGCAACGATGGGACGGTCGCCCAAGCGTCTTCCGCAACATTCGCGACGGAAGCCGAAGCCCAAGCCGCAGGCATCCCCGTGCTTCGACGACGTAGCCTGGCGGCGAAGCTGACGCCCTGACGCCGGAACCAAGGTAAGCGCAGGCGCGCCGTGCGGCGGGAAGCGGCACGCGCGTGACGGCCCTACGGCCTTTGATCCATCTCAATGCGCGGGGCTTGCTCTTGCGGCATCCAGCCGGTTGCAGATCAGGAGGTCTTTCTCATGATCACAGTGCCCGCATCCTGGAAGGACTGTGTCACATGCGAGCGTTGGGGAGGCCAGCGAAAGCCGACACCATTTCGCGATGGCGTCGAATACGATCCGAGCCGCGATAACGGCGAGTGTCTGGGCGGTGGCTGGGATCGAATGCAGATCGGGGCGATGCAAACCTGCAACAGGTACAAAAAGTGGCCGGCGCTGTCGATCGGGCTCACGTGACTGGCGCAGTCACGCGGAGCAAGCTTGTGCGCGCGCGAAGCACCTGCCCGGCCGGGGACTACGAGCGCGCAGCATCAGTCGTGTAAAGTTGCACGAAATCAGTAAGATACGGAAAAACCAGACGGGAGCGCACGACTGGTGCGGTCGAGAGGACTCGAACCTCCACGGGTTGCCCCACTAGCACCTCAAGCTAGCGCGTCTACCAGTTCCGCCACGACCGCATGTGGGCTTGGAGACGCCGGCCAATCGGCCCGGCGCGAAAAGCGGCGCCCGATGTAACAAATCGACCGCACCGGGACAAGGGCGCCCTTGGCTGGGCGCAGCGCGGCGACATCCCCGCACGGGTCAACGCTTGTCGGGCGCCCGCGGCAGCATCTGGGTGACTTCGACCGCAATGCGGTTGCCGTTGACCACCACGTTGCCCTTGGCGATCGGCAGGTTGCCGGCAAGGATGCGGACCTCGTCGTCCTCCGACGCGTCGAGCTCGATGATGGCGCCGCGGCCCAGCCGCAGCGCTTGGTGGATCGGCATCGTCGTGCTGCCGAGCACCACCGCAATGTCGAGCGAGATCTTGTCCAAGGTGGGCACGGGTGCGTCCTCGTTGGCTAGGGCCGCGAACCCGAAGTTCGCATCACATTGCCGCAAGTACGGTTGCGAACTTCGGGTTCAAAAGCGGCACTAGAATCATAAAGTTGCTGGTGTCTCTTTGATTCCGAAGTTCGCATCAGAGGGGTCAGCAAGGTTATGCGAACTTCGCGAGGAGTTTTTAGCTGAGGACACTCCGACGCGACGATGATCGTGGTGGCGACACGGATTGGGGCCGAGGGTGTTGTCGGGCCCTTCGGAGACAAACCCCGCGCGAATGATGGATGCGCGGATCGCGTCCGCGCATGACGCAGGATAGAACAGCGCTCAGGTCGGGCGCACATTCCACGGATAGGGCGAGACGCCGGGCAGTACGCCGGTGATGGTGCGGCGGAACGCGGTCTTGCCGTACCACTGGCCGAGCGGGATGGTCGCGACGTCGCTCATGGCGAGCTTGGCGAGCTCGGTGGCGAAGCGCGTGCGCGCGGCGTCGTCGGGCGCGTCGATCCAGCTCTGCACCAGCTCCTCGGCCTTCGGACTGTTCCACCAGCCGAACCAGCCGTCCGCGCCCTGGCCGCGCACGATCGGCGAGGTTACCGGCGTCGCGAACGCGGCCGACGAGCCGAAGGTGTGGAAGATGCTCCAGCCGCCCTTCTCGAGCGGCTCGCGGCTCGTGCGCCGCTGCACGACCGTGCCCCAG
>DASZJC010000573.1:0-2574 GCA_035948495.1 Xanthobacteraceae bacterium
GTAATCCCGCCCGCCGCCGCGCCGGCCCAAGTGGCGGCCCATCCATAATCAACGCCGGGCCTGCCTTCGTTTTTGGCACGGGTGCGAGGATTTTGTGCGAGCGACCGCTTGCCCCGGTGCATCCCCGGCGAGAGACTGCTACGATTAAAAAAAGAACGCCGCAAACCGCGGTGCGAGACAATCCGAACTGGGAGAGGTCATCATGTTACAGCGCGGAAAGTTGGATGGCTGGTCGAGGAAGCTTGCGATCCTCGGTTTTGCGGCGGTTGTCGGTCTCGCCGTTGCGACGCGGATCGACGCCGCCGACAAGGTCGTCAAGATCGGCATCACCTTGCCGTTGACCGGCGCCGATGCCGAGGACGCAACCCTCATCAAGAACGGCGCGCTCCTCGCCATCGAGGAGGCCAACGCGAAGGGCGGCGTGGCCGGCTACAAGATCGAGACCGTGATCTACGACAGCGGCACCGCCACCGCCGGCCAGTACGATCCCGCCCAGGCCGCGACCAATACCAAGAAGCTCGTCTCCGATCCGATGGTGGTCGCCAACGTCGGTCCGCAGATGAGCGGCGAGGGGAAGGCGATGACGCCGATCCTGAGCGAGGCGGACCTCGCCACGATCACGCCCAGCTCGACCAACCCCGACATCACCAACCCGGCGTTCGCGGGGCAGTTCAAGCCCAAGGGCCGGGCGATTTATTTCCGCACGGTGACCACCGACGCGTTCCAGGGCCCGAATATGGCGAACTACATGGCCCGGGTGCTCAAGATAAAGTCGGTCTACGTCCTCGACGATTCCGGCGCCTACGGGGTCGGCATCGCCGACGCCTACCAGCATCAGGCGGAAAAGCTCGGCGTCAAGGTGCTCGGCCGCGACCAGCTCAATCCGAAAGAAGCCGACTACACGACGGTCCTCACCAAGATCAAAGCGCTCAAGCCCGACGCCCTCTACTACGGCGGCGTGGCGCAGGCGGGCGTCAAGCTTGCCAAGCAGGCGCAGGACGTCATTCCCGGCATGATCAAGGCGGGCGGCGACGGCGTCCACGGCGGAAGCTTCCTCAAAGGCGCGGGGTTCCCGGCGGTGGATGGTTGGTACGCGACGACCGCCTCGCCCCACCTCACCGAGGATCCGGCGGTGGCCGATTGGGTGAAGCGGTTCGAGGCGCGCTTCAAAATGACGCCCGACGATTATTCCATCACCGCCTACGACGGCACGCTCATCATCCTCGACGCCATCAAGCGCGTTGCCGCGAGCGGCAAGGAGGTCAATCGCTCCAACGTCCGCGACGCCATGCAGGCCACCAAGCTCAAGACGCTGCAGGGCGACGTCTCGTTCGACCCGAACGGGGACATGGTGTCGAAGGTCGTCAGCGTCTTCCAATATCGCCACGACCCGAAGTACCCGGACGACGACATGATCCATCAGCAGAAATATGAAGGCACGGCGCCGGAGGGATCGTGACGGCCGGCAATAAGCTGCAGAGCGGGAGGACGACTCGGAGCAAAGTCGTCCCGCTCTGATGTCTGACGGGGGCGCGGAGGGTCCGCAGTGACCTTTTGGGACGTTCTGCTGCAGCAGGTCATCAACGGGGTGAGCCTGGGCGCGATGTATGCGCTGCTCGCGCTCGGCTTCACCATGGTCTACGGCATCATCGAGCTGATCAACTTCGCCCATTTCAACGTGTTCATGGTCGGCTCGTTCATTGCGCTGTGGCTGCTCCAGGCCATGGGCGTGGTGGGCCAGGGCCATCCGCTCTACGGCCTGCCGCTGATCGGGGTGCTTGCGGTCGTTTTTGCGGTCACCATGGTGGCGGCCGGCGTGCTCGGCGTCGTGATCGAGCGGCTCGCGTTGCGACCGCTGCGCAACGTGCCGGGGACCGCCGCGATGATCACGACCATCGGCGTTTCCTACATCCTGTTCAACGTGATCCTGCTCGGCGCCGGCGCCGATTCGAAAAACTATGCCAATCCGTTGCCCGCGCTGCGTTGGGAGATCGGCGAGGCGACGTTGCGCCTGCGCGAGGTTTTGGTCTGGGGCGTCGCGCTCGCCTTGATGCTGGGCCTGCATCTCTTCGTTCGGCGCACCAAGATGGGCAAGGCCATGCAGGCGACCGCGCAGGATCAGGAGGCGGCACGCATGATGGGAGTCGACGTCGACCGCGTGGTCGCCGTCGCGTTCTTCCTCGGCTCCGCGCTCGCCGGCGCCGCCGGCCTCATCTTCGGCCTTTATTACAACTACACGAGCTTCATCATCGGCTATACGGCGGGCCTGCGCGCCTTCACGGCGGCCGTGCTCGGCGGCATCGGCAACATTCCGGGCGCCATGCTGGGCGGCCTCATCATCGGCCTCATCGAATCCCTGGGCGGCCAGTTTCTCGAAGTGCGCTGGACCGACGTCATCATCTTTTCGATCCTGGTGCTGGTCCTGGTGTTCCGGCCGACCGGGCTGCTCGGGCGCGCCGCGTCCACCAGGTCCTGAAGTACCGCCCGGATGACGACCCTCCTGCCGAAGGCCGCGCGAGGCTTGGTTGCTCCGCTCAAGGAGCGCATCGGGGTCGTCGCGTGGCGGCGCATCGG
>DASZJC010000574.1:0-8258 GCA_035948495.1 Xanthobacteraceae bacterium
GACAGCGAGCCCGGCCGCATGCCGCCGATGTCGCTGAAATGCGCCCACGACTGCGCGAAGGCCGACAACCTGTCCGCGGCGAAGACCGGCGCGACGAAGACCTGGTCGGGCGAATGCGAGACCGCGCCGCGCGACGCGTAGCAGTCGTTGAACCAGTAGAGGTCGCCGGGCCGCATGCTCGCCAGCGGATAGTGCTCGGCGATCGGTCCGATCACGTCGCCGAAGACCGGCAGGTTGGAGCCGGCGACGAGCCTTCCCTCCGCATCGAACAGGGCCGCATAGAAATCCTTCTTCTCGCGGATGAACGGCGACATGGCGGTACGCTCGATCAGCGCCTCCATCTCGCTCTGCACCGCCCGCAGCGCGCCGCGCACGATCTGCAGCGTCACGGGATCGCAGGCGGCGTCGCTCGTGGTGGCGTGCGGCATGGTCGGCATGGTTGTCTCGGCGATGACGGGACGGCCCATCTGCGTGGGCCATACGCCGGAGAAGGAGCGCCAACATAGCCCGGCCGTGTTGACTTGGCATTCAATTCGCGCCCGAATGACGTCGAGCAGCGTCGGGGATCGCGGAAATGTCCGAGCAAAGCGTTGTCGACATGGTGTCGGCGAAGGAAGTGCGCGCGCACGTAGAATATATCACGACACAAATCCCGTCGCGGCTCGCCGGCTCGCCCAACGCCAAGCGCATGGCCGAATACAGCGCCGCGGCGCTGACCAAAGCCGGCGTGCCGGCGCAGGTGTTCGAGATGCCGGGGCTGGTGAGCTTTCCCGACAAGGCCGAGATGCGGGTGCTGGCGCCCGCGGAGATTTCGCTCGAAGCCAACACGCTCGGCCACAGCGTTCCGACCTTGCCCGACGGCATATCGGGCGAACTGATCGACGTGGCGTCCGGGGCGTTCCACGAATACGAGGGCAGGAGCGCGACCGGCAAGATCACGTTGTCCGAGCTGTCCTACCATCCCGCGCGGCACGAGAAGCAGCGCATCTCGGCGCTGATGGGCGCGACCGGCTGCGTGATGATGAACTGGGGGCATGCGGAGAACACCGCGGTGCCGTTCGGCTCGGTCAAGCCGGTCTGGGGCAATCCGACGCCCGAGACTTTCAAGACCGAAATGGCGACGCTGCCGTGCATCGGCATTGCGCGCACCGCGGGCCTGAAGCTGCGCGAGATGCTCGCCGCCGGGCCGGTGCGGGTGTGGTTCCGCGCCAACGTGGAGAACGGCTGGCGGCCCGTGCAGATCACGATCGGCGAGATCAAGGGCAGCACCGCGGATTTCGTCGTGGTCGGCGGGCATCAGGACTCATGGCTCGGCCCGCAGGCGACCGACAACGCGGCCGGCAATGCCTGCATCATGGAGCTTGCCCGGGTCTTCAACCGGCATCGCGCAGAGCTGCGGCGCGGTCTCCTCTGCGGCTTCTGGACCGGCCACGAGACCGGCACGATGGTCGGCTCGTCGTGGTTCGTCGACCGCAACTGGGACCGGCTGCGCGAGCACGCGGTCGCCTACCTGCAGATCGACCAGCCGTCCTGCGCCGGGACCACGCGGTGGAGCGCGGCCTCCAACGCGGAGCTGAAGCGGTTTCATCAGGCGACCGAGAAGCGCTTTCTCGGCAATCGGCACGCGTCCTGGCGCCGCGCCGTCAAGAACGGCGATGCGTCGTTCTTCGGCCTGGGCGTGCCGATGCTCGGCGCCCAGGGCGCCTTCACCGAGGAGGAATTGAAGACGTCGGCGCTCGCCACGCTCGGCTGGTGGCATCACTCGCTGGAGAACACCATCGACAAGCTCGACTTCGACTATATGCAGACCCACTTGCAGGTCTACGCGGCCTATCTGTGGGAGCTGTGCACCGCGATCGTCCTTCCGTTCGAATATGTCGGCGTGGCGGATCAGTTCATCGAGCGGCTCGGCGAGCTGAAGGCCGGCGCGCAATCGGTCGGGCTCGACGGCGCCGTGGAACGCGCCCAAGCATTCCGCGCGGCCGCCGAGCGGCTCGAGCGGGAGGCGCAGGCGTGGCGAGGCCGCTACGCGAGCGGCGAGGCCAAAGGCGAGGCCGCCGCCGACGTCCTCAATGCCTGCATGAAACGGCTGTCGCACAAGCTCGTGCCGCTGGCGAGCACGTCGAAGGGCGCCTATGGCCATGATCCCTATGGCTTTACGCCGCAGGGAACCATGATCCCGTCGCTCTACGATGCGACGCGCCTTGCAAAAATGCCCGACGGCGAAGAGCGCTGGATGCTGGAAACGCAGCTCGTGCGCGCGCGCAACCAGCTCGCCGACGCGCTCGACGATTGCCGGATTCTGATCGACGATACGCTCGCCAAGCTGACGTGAGCCGCCGATGCGCATCCTCTATCAGCTGACGAGCCCGATGGACCGGACGATCGGCCCGCACGAGGTCGAGCGCCGGCGACGGGTGCTGCAGGAAAGTGCGGCGGGCGCGACCGAGGTGGCGGTCGAGCCGACCGCGACCGGGCCGGCGGCGATCGAGAGCGCGCATGATGCCGCGATCGTGGTGCCGGAACTCGTCCGTCTGGCGCCGCTCGCCGAGCAGCGCGGCTACGCCGCCATCATCATCGGCTGTTACAGCGATCCCGGCATCGACGCGTTGCGCGAGCTGGTGAAAATCCCGGTCATCGGCCCGGGCGCCGCGTCGCTGCATCTCGCCGCACAGCTCGGCACGCGCTTGTCGATCCTCACTCCGGCCGGGCGCGGCTTCGGACGGGTTGCGGCGCGGCTGCGCGCGCTCGGGCTTGCCGACCTGCTCGCCTCGGTGCGCGGCATCGGGCTCTCGGTCATGGATCTGGCGCAGCAGACGCCCGGCGCCCTCGACAAGGCGGCCGCCGCCGCCCGCCTGGCGGTCGACCAGGATGGCGCCGACGTACTGGTGCTCGGCTGCATGAGCATGGCGTTCCTTCCCGGCATATGCGAGGACTTGGGCGAGCGCGTTGGCGTGCCGGTGGTGAACCCGGTCATTGCGGGCCTGAAGACGGCCGAAATGGTCGCCGGCATGAAGCTTGCTCACAGCCCGGTGCGGCAATCAGAGAACGGCGATCAGCGTTCGGTGATCAGGCTGTCCGCGCATGATCACCGGTGAGCGATTTTTTGCCCGCGATCGGATGGAGAGACTCATGTCGGTGTGGAAAGCAATCGTCGTTGCCGCGCTGGCGACCGTACTGTTCGGCGCGGCGCCGCAGGTGCGGGCCGCGACGCCGGGCGTGCTGGTGACCGGCGACAACCTGCCGGCCAATCTCGACCCGCATCAGATCTTCGACGTTCCCATGCAGCTCTACAGCCTGAACGTCTACGACAACCTCTACCGCTACGAGGGCAATCCCCCGGAGCTCAAGCCATGGCTTGCGCTTTCGTACACCGTGTCGGACGACGGGCTGACCTGGGAATTCAAGCTCCGCCAGGGCGCGAAGTTCCACGACGGCAGCGAGATCACTGCCACGGACGTGGTCTACAGCTTCCGCCGGGTGCTCGCGCTGGGCAAGGCGCCGTCGGGCGCGTTCAAGCCGGTGCTCAAGCCCGACAACGTGACGGCGCCGGACAAGTACACGGTGCGCTTCGTTCTCGACAAGCCCTATGCGCCGTTCCTGGCCGCCACGCCGATCGTGATGATCGTCAATCCGCGCGTGCTCAAGGCGCACGAGGCGAACGGCGACTGGGGCGCCGCCTGGCTCGGCTCCAACGCGGCGGGCTCGGGGGCCTATCAGCTCGATTCCTCGACCTACCGGCCGCTCGAGCGCGTCGACCTCGAGCGCTATGCCGGGCATTTCCTCGGCTGGGCCGACAATCCGACGCCGGTGAACCACATCCAGATCCTGCCGACGCGCGAGACCTCGACGCGCGTGCTCGCGCTGCTGCAGGGCTCCGTCGACATGACGGACAGCTACCTGCCGACCGACCAGGTCGAGCGCATCCAAAGATCCAAGGGCGTGCACATCGAGAAGGACACCTCGATGCGCGTCTTCATTCTGCGCATGAACAACAAGAAGCCGCCGTTCGACAACGTCAATGCGCGAAAGTGCTTTGCGCACGCCTTCAACTACGACGGCTTCATCCAGGAGATCCTGAAGGGCTATGCGGTGCGCAACCCCGCGCCGATGCCGAACAACCTCTGGGGCTACCCGAAGGACGTCGTCGCCTACGAGTACGATTTGAAGAAGGCCAAACAGTTCTGCGACAAGGCCAAGGCCGAGGGCGCGCCGATCGGGCGACCGATCGAGATCCACACCCAGTCGCAGCTCGAGCAGACCAACCAGGCGGCGCAGCTGCTGCAGAGCGACCTGGCCCAGATCGGCGTCAACCTCAAGATCGTCAGCGACACCTGGGCGAACATCACCACCAACACGTCGAAGCCGGAGTCGACGCCCGACATGTGGGTGCACTGGGTCTCCACCTATTTCGTCGATCCGGAGAACTGGATCGGGCAGATGTACGACAGCCAGTTCAACGGCACCTGGAAGGCTTCGGCCTGGTACGAGAATCCGAAGGTCGACGCGCTGCTGCGCAAGGCGCGCGTCACCGTCAGCCAAGCGGAGCGCAAGCCGCTCTATGAGGAGGCGACCAGGCTCGTCGTCGCCGACAGCCCGGACATCTGGGTGTATAACACCGTGGAAATCCGCGGCGTCAGCGACCGCGTCAAGGATTTCCACTTCTCGCCGGTCGGCTCCGGCGGCGAGATGCGTTGGATCAAGCTGGCGAATTGAGCGGTTTGCCGCCCGCTCGGGCGGGGTGATCTGCCGCGTGTCCGCGTGCGCGACCAAGGCTAGAGGGCCGGAATAGGAATGCTCCGCTTCGTTCTGCGCCGCGTCCTGCTCGCCATTCCGTCGCTGTTCGGCCTCCTCGTCCTGACCTTCTTCCTGATCCGCGTGGTGCCGGCCGATCCGGCGGCGGCGCTGGCCGGCGAGAACGCGACCCCGAGCCAGATCGCCGAGATCCGCCGGCAGTATGGGCTCGACCGGCCGCTCTACGTGCAGTTCGCCGTGTATTGCGCGCAGGTCGCGCGCTTCGACTTCGGCGAAAGCGCCTATTCGCACCGCCCGGTGGCGCTCGACATCTCCCAGCGGCTGCCGGCGACGCTGGAGCTCACCGTCACGGCGCTCGTGCTCGCGATCGTCCTCGGCATTCCGCTCGGCACCGTCGCGGCCGTTCATCACAACCGCTGGCCCGACATCCTGTTGCGGGTTCTCTCGGTCGGCGGCGTCGCGATCGCGGCGTTCTGGTTCGCGATTGAGCTGCAGATGATCTTCGCCATGGGGCTCGATTGGCTGCCGCTGCGCGGGCGGTTGAGCACGGACCTCGCGGCGCCGTCGACGGTCACCGGGTTCTATCTGATCGACAGCCTGCTCGCCGGCCGGTTCGACCTATTCGTCGACGCCGCCCGGCACCTGGTGCTGCCGGCGGTCACGCTGTCGCTCGGCGGGCTTGCGACCATCGCGCGCTTTACCCGCGCGGGCGTGCTGGAGACGTTGCAGAAGGACTTTGTCAGCTACGAGCGCGCGCAGGGGGTTCCCGCCCGCGCGCTGATCTGGAAGTTCGTGCTGAAGAACTCCGTGGTGGCGTCGATCACCCAGATCGGGCTCCTGTTCGGCGGCCTGATCGCCGGCGCCGTCGTGGTGGAGACGATCTTCGACTGGCCGGGCATCGGGTTCTATACCGTGCAGGCGATCCTCACCGCCGACTACAAGGTCATGCTCGCGGTCACGCTGCTGATCGGCGTCATCTATACGGCGGTCAACATTCTGGTCGACCTCGTGCACGGCCTGATCGACCCGCGCTTGCGGGAGCAGCTGTGATGCTGGTCGCGAGAAAATTCGCCGCCGACAGACCGGCGCTGCTCGGGCTCGCCGTCGTGCTCGCCGTGGTGCTGGTGGCGATGTTCGCGCCGCTCATCGCGCCCTATCCGCAGGACGTGTCGGTCTCGCATCTGCTGCTGCGGCTCAAACCGCCCAGCTGGGCGCACCCGTTCGGCACCGATTATCTCGGCCGCGACATATTTTCCCGCGTCATCCTCGGCGCGCGCGGCGCGCTCCTGATCGCCGTCATGGTGGTCGGGCTCGCCATGCTGACCGGCGTGCCGCTGGGACTGATCGGCGGCTATTACCGGGGGGTCGCCGCCGAGGCGATCATGCGGGTCACCGACGTCTTCCTCGCCGTGCCGCAGCTCATTCTGGCGCTGGCGCTGGCGCAGTTGATGACGCCGAGCCTGACCAGCGCCATGCTGGCGCTGACGCTGACCTATTGGCCGTTCTTCACCCGCATCGTCTATGCCGAAACCCGCCGGCTGAAATCCTCGCTGTTCATCGACGCGCTGCGCTGCATCGGGGCGAGCGGTCCGCGCATCCTGTTTCTGCACATCCTGCCGAACTGCGTGTCCTCGATCATCGTGCGGGCGACGATCGGCATGGGGTTCGCCATCCTGGTCGCCGCGGTGCTGGGTTTCCTCGGCATGGGCGCGACCCCGCCCGATCCCGATTGGGGCCTCGCCATTTCGGAGAGCCGCCAGTATCTGCCGGACGCCTGGTGGTTCTCGACCTTTCCGGGTCTGGCGATATTCCTCACCGTGCTCGGCTTCAATCTTCTCGGCGACGGGTTGCGCGACATCGTCGATCCGCGTCTGCGGCGATCGCGATGAACGCCGCGCCGCTCCTGGAAATCGACAACCTGCGTCTGTCGATCCGCACCGACGAGGGCGTCGCGCAGGTGCTCGATCACGTGCAGCTGCGGCTCGAACGCGGCCGCATCCTTGGCGTCGTCGGCGAGTCGGGCTGCGGCAAGTCCACGCTGGTGAAGGCGATCCTCGGCATCCTTCCCACCGCGACCACGATCGAGAGCGGACGGATCGTTTTCGACGGCGAGGATCTCCTGCGTCTGTCCGAGCGTGAGCTGGCCGGCCGCATCCGCGGCAGCCGCATCGGCTTCATTCCGCAGGACCCGTATCTGGCGCTCAATCCGGTGTTCAGGATCGGCACCCAGCTGCTCGCCGTCATGCGCTGGCACGCGCCGTTGCCGGCCGCCGGTCCGCGTTCCGGCGCGGCCTTGATGCGCCATCATCGCGCGCGCCTCCTCGACATCCTGCGGCGCGTGCAGTTGCCTGATCCGGAGGACGTGCTCGAGCGCTATCCGCACCAGTTCTCCGGCGGCCAGCGCCAGCGGCTGATGATCGCCGGCGCCATCGCCTGCTCGCCGCGTCTGGTTATCGCCGACGAGCCGACCACGGCGCTCGACGTGACGACGCAGTTGCAGATCCTGAAGCTGCTGAAATCGCTGGCCGACGAGCTCGGGATCTCGATGCTGTTCGTCAGCCACGATTTCGGCGTGGTCGCACAACTGTGCGACGAGATCACCGTCATGTATGCGGGCCAGACCGTCGAGAGCGGCCCGGTCGATACGGTGCTCGCCGCGCCGCAGCATCCCTATACGCGGGCGCTGCTGGCCTGCCATCCCGAGCGCTCCGCCGCGCTGACCGGCATCCCGGGTCTCGTTCCCTCGCCGCTGCGGCCGCCGCCCGGCTGCCGCTTCGCGCCGCGCTGTGGACATGCGATCGCCGCATGCGCGCGCCGCGCGCCGGCCTTCAGCGCCGGCGGCCCGCGCCATCTGGTCAACTGCCGGCTGGTCGAGGCGGCGTCCGAGGCCGCGCCATGAGCGTGGGCGCTCCGGTCCTGGAGGCGCAGGGTCTCGTCGTTGAGGTCGGCGGCCGCGAGCGTTTCCTGCGTGCTCCCGTCCCGCCGCTGCGCGCCGTGGCCGCGGTGTCGCTCGCGCTGCGGTCCGGCGAGACGCTCGGGCTCGTCGG
The DNA here is from genome assembly GCA_035948495.1 of Xanthobacteraceae bacterium. Classification (GTDB taxonomy): domain Bacteria; phylum Pseudomonadota; class Alphaproteobacteria; order Rhizobiales; family Xanthobacteraceae; genus AP-16. Next base: position 7,803 of record DASZJC010000574.1, read on the forward strand.
CGAGTCCGGCTGCGGGAAGACGACGCTCGGGCGCGCGCTCATCGGCATCCAACCGGAGACCGGCGGAGAGATCAGGCTCGACGGCGCGGTCGTGAGCGGCGTACCGCCGGAGCGGGCGCGCGCGTTGCGTCGCGCCATCCAATACGTGCACCAGGACGCCGGCGCCGCGCTCGACCCGTGGTGGAGCATCGGCCGCATCCTCGAAGAAGGCTTGGTCATTCAGGGCGAGCGCGATGCCGGCGTGCGCAGCGGCAAGATCGACGCCATGCTGGACGCGGTCGGGCTCGACGCGTCGTTCAAGCCGCGCTACGTGCACGAGCTCTCGGGCGGCCAGCTGCGCCGGGTGGCGCTCGCCCGCATCCTGGTGCTGGAGCCGCGCATCATCATATTGGACGAGCCGACCTCGGGCCTCGATCTCTCGGTCCAGGCGACCGTGCTCAACCTGCTCGGCGAACT
>DASZJC010000575.1:0-1854 GCA_035948495.1 Xanthobacteraceae bacterium
AACCCGTTGAGCAGGATGGCGCGATAGTCCCAGAACAGGGAGAGGTCGAACGCCTGTTTCAGGCCTTCCGACACGACGCGTTCTATCGGCGGTATTTGGAGAGGAATCGACCCAGCCGCTCGGACTTCGGCGCGCCGAACAGATCGGCAGGCGGCCCTTCCTCCTCGATCAACCCGTCGTGCAGGAAGATGACGCGGTCGCAGACCTCGCGGGCAAAGCCCATCTCGTGCGTCGCCACGATCATGGTGGTGCCGTCGGCGGCAAGCTCGCGCATCACCGCGAGCACTTCGTCGGTCAGCTCCGGATCGAGCGAGGACGTCGGCTCGTCGAACAGCATGGCCTTGGGCCGCATCGCGAGCGCGCGGGCGATCGCGGCGCGCTGCTGCTGGCCGCCGGAGAGGCGCGCGGGATATTCGCCGGCCTTGTCGGTCAGCTGCACGCGCCGCAGGCACTCCTGCGCCAGCGCGGTCGCCTCCGCGCGCGGCAGCTTGCGCACGCGGATCGGCGCCTCGACCACGTTGCCGAGCACCGTCATGTGCGGCCACAGATTATATTGCTGGAATACGACGCCGAGCTCGCGGCGTATTTTGTTGATCTCGGTGAGCGAGCGCGGCCGGCGCCGCCCGCCGGGCTCGACCCGCGTGCCGAGCGGCTCGCCTTCGATGAAGACCTCGCCGCCGTTCGGCCGCTCCAGATAGTTGATGCAGCGGAGCAGCGTGCTCTTGCCGGATCCGCTCGCGCCGATCAGGCTCACCACGTTGCCGCGATGCACGTCGAAGGATACGCCGCGCAATACTTCGAGCGCACCGAAGCGTTTGTGCACGTCGACGACGCGGATGCGGGGGACGTCGTTCATTCAGTCAGCAACCGCGGTGCGTCGTGGACATGTTGCGCTGCCTTTGCGTATGCTAGCCGCGAGCATTAGGCAAATCCATGAACCTGCCGCCCGCCGCGATTGGTGCCGCCGTCGCCGACATCGAGACGCCGGCGCTGGTGATCGATCTCGACGCGCTCGACCGCAACATCGCCAAGATGGCGGACTTCGGCCGCGCCGCCGGCGTGCGCGTGCGCCCGCATGCGAAGACCCACAAGTCGGCGGCGATCGCGCGGCGGCAGATCGCGGCCGGCGCGGTCGGCCAGTGCGTGCAGAAGGTGGGCGAGGCCGAGGCGCTGGTGCGCGGCGGCATCGCCGACGTCCTGGTGAGCAACCAGGTGGTGGGCGAGCGCAAGCTGCGCCGCCTCGCCGCGCTCGCGCGCGAGGCCAGGATCGCGCTGTGCTTCGATGCGCCCGAGCAGGTCGACGCCGCCGCGCGCACCGCCCGGGAGTTCGGCGTCGAGCTGGGCGGCCTGGTCGAGATCGAAGTCGGCATGGAGCGCTGCGGGGTGGCGCCCGGCGCGGACGCGGCGGCGCTCGCGCGCCGCATCGCCGACGCGCCGAACCTCGCGTTCCGCGGCCTGCAGGCCTACCACGGCCGTGCCCAGCACCTGCCGACCTATCAGGAACGCGCCCAGGCGATCGCCTACGCCATCGACGCGGTCAACGAGACCTTGCACGCGCTGACCGCCGAGAAGCTCTCCTGCGAGATCGTCGCCGGCGCCGGCACCGGCACCTTCGCGCTCGAGGCGGCGAGCGGCGTCTATAACGAGCTGCAGGTCGGCTCCTACGTATTCATGGACACCGAATATGCGCGCATCGGCGGCAAGAACGGCGGCCGCTACACCGAGTTCGAGCACAGCCTGTTCGTGCTCGCCTCGGTGATCAGCGTGCCGGCGGCCGACCGCGCGATCGTCGACGCCGGGCTCAAGTCCTACAGCGCCGAGAAGGGCCCGCCCTGGGTGCACGGCCGCGACGGC
>DASZJC010000576.1:0-1811 GCA_035948495.1 Xanthobacteraceae bacterium
GTGGTTGAGGTTGGGGTGCGGGAAGTCGCTGCCCCACAGCACCCGGTCGGGGATCGCCTCGACCAGCGCCCGGGCGATCGGGATCGCGGCCGCGTAAGGCGGCGGCGAGATGCGCTCGGAGCCGCACACCTTGATCCAGCAATTCTCACGCTTGCCCACTTCGAGCAGCGCGCGGAACGCCGACTGCTGCGTGCCGGCCGCCGCGTCGACCCGGCCCATGTGATCGATCACGAACGGCAGCGGCAGTTTTTTGATCATGTCGGTCAATGGAATGATGTCGCTGCCGTCCATGTGCAGCACCACGTGCCAGCCCAAGGCCTTGATGCGGTCGATCACGCGGCGGAACGCGTCCATGTCGGGGGCGCCGCCGAGATGGCGCACGAAGTTGAACCGCACCCCGCGGATGCCGCCGCGGTCGAGCGCCGCGTAGTCCTCGTCGGCAAAACTATCGTCCACGATGGCGACGCCGCGCCGCTTGTCCGGCGCGTCGGCGATGGCGTCGAGCATGGCGCGGTTGTCCTTGCCGTGGCAGCTCGTCTGCACGATCACCGCGCGCTCGACGCCGAGATGCGCGTGCAGCGCCGCCAGCGCCTCCTTGGGGGCGTCCTGCGGCGTGTAGCGCCGCTCCGGCGCGTAGGGAAACTTCGCGGCCGGGCCGAATACGTGGTTGTGCGCGTCGCACGCGCCCGGCGGCAGCTTGAAGCGCGGCTTGCGCCGGGTGGAAAAATCGTGCGGCATGTTCAGTCCTCACACCCAACGGTCGTTCCCCGGGCGCACCGCAGCACGAAGTGCTGCGGTGCAGACCCGGGGTCCAGGGGCCGCATTCGCATCCGTCGGCGAGCGTAGTCCGCGACGGATGCGCATGATGGACCCCGGATCAGCGCCGCACCGTTCCGCTTCGCTCCACGCTGCGGCGCATCCGGGGAACACGTCAAATGTCGCGCCTCCTCCTGATGCTTCCCGCCTGCGCGAGCACCTCCGGGATGGCGTCCGGGTTGCCCGGCGCCATCACATGGGCGCCGGCGACGCCGGGAATCTCGGCCAGTTCCTGCATCAGCTCGACGCACAGGCGGCGCCCTTCCGCCGCCGGATCCGCCGCGCCCTCGAGCCGCGCGATCATGGCGTCCGGGATGATCGTGCCGGGCAAATGCTTGCGCATCCAGCGCGCCGAGCGCGCCGACTTGAGCGGCGCCAGCCCGATGAGGATCGCGAGCCGCGCCGGCAGCCCGTGCTCGTCGAGCCGCCGCAGGTAGCGCCGCACGACGCCCGCGTCCATGCAGAACTGGGTCTGCACGAACTGCGCGCCGGCCGCGGCCTTGGCGGCGAGCGCGTGCGGCGCCCAGCCGCCCGGCGGGTCGATCGGTGTATCGGCGACGCCGAGGAGGAACGCCGGCCGGCCGGTGAGCTTGCGGCCCGACGGCAGCTCGCCGCGGTCGCGCAGGCCGGCCGCGGTGCGCAACAGGCCGACCGTGTCGAGATCGAACACCGGCTTCGCGTCCGGCTGGTCGCCGGCGGTCGGATCGTCGCCGCGCAGCAGCAGAAGGTTGCGCACTCCCAACGCCGCCGCCGCCAGCAGATCGCCCTGCAGGGCGATGCGGTTGCGGTCGCGGCAGGTGAATTGCTGGATCGGCTCGATGCCTTCGCGCGCGAGGATCGCCGCCGCCGCGAGTGCGCCCATGTGCGCCCGCGCGCCCGCGCCGTCGGTGACGTTGACCGCGTCGGCGAGGCCCGCGAGCGGCCGCGCCATCCTGATCACGTCGTGCGGATCGCACGAGAGCGGCGGCGCGATCTCGGCGGTGATCGCGAAGCGT
>DASZJC010000577.1:0-5496 GCA_035948495.1 Xanthobacteraceae bacterium
GACATGATGTTGCGGTGATACCAGGGCGGCCGGAACGTGTTTTCGGCCACCGACCAGCGCTCCGGAAACAGCACGAAATCGATGTTGGCGGTGCCGTGCGTTTCCGACGGCGAGGTCAGGCAGGTGAAGATCGACGGATCGGGATGGTCGAACAGGACCGCGCCGACCGGCGAGAACCGCCGCAGGTCGTATTTGTAAGGCGCGTAATTGCCGTGCCAGGCGACCACGTCGAGCGGAGAATGCGGGATATCGGTGCGATAAAGCTCGCCGCCCCACTTCACGAACAGCGCGCACGCCTCTTCGCGGTCCTCGTAGGTTGCGACCGGCGTTTCGAAGTCGCGGCGATTGGCAAGGCAGTTCGCGCCGATCGGGCCGCGGTCCGGCAAGGTGAAGCCGCCGCCGTAGTTCTCGCAGACGTAGGCGCGCGCCGGCCCGCCGGTCAGTTCGACCCGGAAGATGACGCCGCGCGGGATCACGCAGACCTCGCCGGGCGTGATCTCGATCGCGCCGAACTCGGTGCGAAACCGCAGCCCGTTTTCCTGGGCGACCACGAGCAGTTCGCCGTCGGCATCGAACATGTGCTCGTGCGTCATCGACTGGGTAACGAGCGCCACGTGGCTCGCCATGCCGCCGAGCGCTTCGGCGTCGCCCGCGGTCGTGATGGTGCGCAGCCCGGTGACGAAGGTGAGCTTGTCGTTGGGGATAGGGATCGGGCTCCAGCGCAATTGCCCGAGCGGCAGTTCGTCGTCTTCGCGCGCCGGCGCGGTGCGGATCAATCCCTTGTCGATGCGCCGGAACCGGCCGGTATGCCGGACCGTCGGACGGATGCGGTAGAGCCACGAGCGCTGATTGCTCGCCTGCGGGGCGGTAAAGGGCGAGCCGCTGAGCTGCTCGGCGTAAAGCCCATAATTGACCCGCTGGGGCGAGTTTCGGCCGATCGGTAAAGCGCCGGGCAGCGCCTCGGTCTCGAAACTGTTGCCGAAGCCGGACATGTAACGCGGGGCGGCCGCTGCCGATCGAGATGTGCGCGACCGGGCGGGCGCGGCCGGGCGGTCCAGCATGTCATGGGTGCTCACGACGGCTCCTCCCGTTGGTTTTCTGTTTGATAGGCGGGGAAGTTAGTTGCATATGTAACTAGTGTCAATGCGACGACGGACGCAGGTTGTGCGCAAGCGCCCGCCGTTGCGCGGGTGGAAAACTTCCGCCATGGTCGCGCGACCCGCGGGCAAGGACAATGACGAACGACGGTGCGGTCGACGACGGCGCGTCGGAGATCCCCCCGGCGCACGAGGGGGCAGCGCTCAGGCTCGAGGAGTTCCTGCCCTACCGTCTCAATGTGGTGGCGAGCCTGGTCTCACAGGCGCTCTCGCGCATCTACGGGCAGCGCTACGGCATCGGCGTCCCGGAATGGCGGGTGCTGGTCACCCTCGGCCAGTACGGCGTGATGACCGGAAAGGCCGTCGGCGCGCACAGCCACATGCACAAGACCAAGGTCTCGCGCGCGGTCGCGCAGCTGGAAAAGCGCAAGCTCGTCGGGCGGCGCGCCAACCGCGCGGACCTGCGCGAATCCCTGCTGTCGCTCACCCCGGCAGGGCGCGCCGTCTATCTCGACCTCGCGCCGTCCGCGCTCGCCTTCGCGCGCACGCTGTGCGACGGAGTCGGCCCCCACGACCGGGCGGCGTTCGAGCGCGTGCTCGCGCTGCTCACCGAACGTTCCGCCGGACTGGCGGTCGAGGCCGTCAAGCGCCGAGCCGCGAAATGAATACAACGCAAGAGGAAGCGCCGTGAAGCTCTACTCCTACTTCCGATCGTCGGCCGCCTACCGGGTGCGCATCGCGCTCAATCTCAAGGAGATCGCCTACGACATCGTGCCGATCCATCTGCTCAAGGACGGCGGGCGCCACAAGAACGCGGACTACCGCGGCATCAACCCGCAAATGCGGGTTCCGGCGCTGGAGCTGCCGGGCGGCGAGGTGCTGGTGCAGTCGCTCGCGATCATCAATTATCTCGAGGAGACATTCCCGGAGCCGCCGCTGCTGCCGCCCGATGCGCGCACGCGCGCGCACGTGCGCGCCATCGCCGAGATCGTCGCCTGCGATATCCATCCGCTCAACAACCTCGCCCCGCTCAACTATTTGCGCGATCCGCTCGGGCACGACCAGGACGCGGTGCGGGCGTGGTACCGCCACTGGATCCTGGAAGGCTTCGCGGCGATCGAGGCGATGATCGGGCCGGGGCCCTATGCCTTCGGCGCGGCGGTCACCCTCGCCGACGTGTGCCTGGTGCCGCAGGTCGCCAACGCCAAGCGGTTCAAGGTTCCGCTCGACGCCTTTCCGAAAATCCTGGCGGCCGAAGCAGCCTGCCAGCAGCTTGCCGCGTTCGACAAGGCACGCCCGGAAAACCAGCCCGACGCGGAGTAAGGTCGATTTCCGAGTTTCCCTCGTCGGGGAATGCGGCACCGCATTCCGGCCCCCGGCATAGCGCGCTGACGACGCAACACAGCATTCCGCGCGTCCTCATGTGGATGAGCGGCGTGCTGCTGTCGTTCACCGCGATGGCGCTCTCGATTCGCGCCCTCGGCAAGACGCTCGGCGTCTTCGAAATTCTCAGCATCCGCAATGCCACCGGCATTTTGGTTCTCTCCGCGCTCGCGTTCGTGCGGCCGCAGCTGCGCCTGCAGCTGACCACGCGCCAGATCTGGCTGCAGGCGACGCGCAATGTGCTCAGCTTCGCCGGGCAATTCGCCTGGGCGCTCGGCATCACCTTGCTGCCGTTCGCGACGGTGTTCGCGCTCGAGTTCACCACGCCCGCCTGGGTCGCGCTGTTTGCCGTGCTCGTTTTGGGCGAACGGATGACGGCGAGCCGCATCGGCGTCGTCGTGCTCGGGCTTGCCGGCATCCTCTTGATCGCGCGCCCCGGCCTCGAGGGCTTCCGGCCCGCCTCGCTGCTGGTGCTCGCGGCGGCGGTCGCGTTCGGGGCGTCCGCCATCACCACCAAGAAGCTGACCACCTCGCAGACCACATTCGCGATCCTGTTCTGGATGAACGCGATGCAACTGCCGATGAACCTCTTGGGCAGCGATCCGCTGTTCGTGCGCAAGCTCGACGGCACCCAGCTGCTGCCGCTGATCGGCATCGCCCTCTCGGGCCTGACCTCGCACCTGTGCCTGACCAACGCGTTTCGCTACGGCGATGCCACGGTGGTCTATCCGCTCGACTTCTTTCGTCTGCCGCTGATCGCGCTGATCGGGTGGTCGTTCTACGGCGAGGCCCTCGACCCCATGGTCTTCGCCGGCGCGGGCCTGATCATTGCGGGGGTGCTGTGGAACCTGCATGCCGCCGCGCGTGGCAGGTGACGACCCCGGACGGCCAATAGTGCTATAAGCCCAGCCTCCACAGTTTGGTCATGTTCGATGCGCTTCATCGGCCGCATGGCCGTCGGGGCGGGACTCTCGGAGCAAGGATGGGCGCGCGACTGACCGGAACGCTTGCTGCAGCCGCCCTTGCGCTCGTCGCGGCGGGCTCGAGCGCGGCAGCCCAGGGCGTGCCGCCGCCCTATGGGGCGCAGCCACAGTACGGAGCGCCGCCGCAGTACGGGGCGCCCCCGCAATACGGCGCCCCACCGCAGTATGGCGCGCCGCCCGCCGCGAATCAGACTTGCGTGCGGCTCGAGAGCCAGCTCGCCATGATCGACCGCGGCACCACCGATCCGGCGCGGGCCGACCAGATCAAGCGGACCGAAGACGCGGCCAGACAGCAGCAGGCCGAACTCGAACGGCTGCAGGCGGTCGCGCGCCGCAACGGATGCGAGAGTTCGGGCTTCTTCCTGTTCGGCGGCCAGCCGCCCCAGTGCGCCGACCTCAACGGCAAAATCCAGCGCGTGCGCGGCAACCTCGATCGCTTCAACAGCGAGCTGCAGCGCCTGCAAGGCAACACCCTCGACCGGGGCGACCAGCGCCGCGCCGTCCTGCTCCAACTCGCCCAGAACGATTGCGGCCCGCAATACCGCGCCGCCGCGCCGCCGCGGCCGCAGAACTTCTTCGAGGCGCTGTTCGGCGGCGGCAACATAGGTCCGAGCTCCTCCCCCCCCGGCATTTTCCCCGGCGGCACGGACCTGCCGCAGACCGGAACCTACCGGACGCTGTGCGTGCGCACCTGCGACGGCTTCTATTACCCGGTCTCGTTTTCAACGGTGCCGAGCCGGTTCCCCGAGGACGAGCGCATCTGCCAGCGCACCTGCCCGGCGACCGAGGTGATGCTGTTCAGCCACCGCAACCCGGGCGAGGACGTGAACCAGGCGGTCTCGATCAGCGGGCGCCCCTATCGCGACCTGCCGAACGCGTTCCACTACCGCCAGGCGGTCGATCCGGCCTGCAGCTGCCGGCGGGCCGGGCAGAGCTGGGCCGACGCGCTGGGACGCGACCTCGCCGTGGAGCGCGGGGATATCATCGTCACCGACGAGCGCGCCAAGGCGCTGGCGCAGCCCAAGACCGAACCGCCGGCAAAGCAATCGAAGCAGGACGCGCGCAGGGCCAAGGGTGCTCCGGAGCCGCCGACGTTGCCGGCGACCGAGCCCGCGCCGGCAACCGCTTCGCCCGAGCCGGCGGAGAAGGGCACGATCCGCTCCGTCGGGCCGCAGTTCCTGCCGGCGCGGTAGAGCGCCCTTCCGAACAGCCCAGCCTGCAGAATTTCCGCGTCGCTCCGCCCTTGGCGGCTCGACGCGGATTTGCCACATAAGCGCGCAGCGGAGCGCTCAAGGATGACGGCAAGCGAAACACTCGTTGCGGAGGCCGGGCGCGATTTCATCCGCGACATCGTCGCGGCGGACGTGGCGGCCAAGCGCGTCGCCGAGGTGGTCACCCGGTTTCCGCCGGAGCCGAACGGCTATCTCCACATCGGCCACGCCAAATCGATCGGCCTCAACTTCGGGGTCGCGCAGGAGTTCGGCGGCCGCTGCCACCTGCGCTTCGACGACACCAACCCGACCAAGGAGGAGCAGGAATATATCGACGCCATCGACCGCGACGTGCGCTGGCTCGGCTTCGACTGGAACGGCCACCTCTATCACGCGTCGGATTATTTCGAGCAGCTCTATGCATGGGCGGAGCACCTGATCCGCGCCGGCAAGGCCTACGTGGACGATCAGTCCCAGGACGAGATACGCGCGATGCGCGGCACGCTCACCGAGCCGGGGCGCAACTCGCCGTTCCGCGAGCGGATGACGGAAGAGAACCTCGACCTGTTCCGCCGCATGCGCGCCGGCGAGTTCCCGAACGGCGCCCGCGTGCTGCGTGCCAAGATCGACATGGCGGCCGGCAACATCAACCTGCGCGATCCGGTGCTCTACCGCATCCTTCATGCGAGCCACCCGCGCACCGGCGACAAATGGTCCATCTATCCGAGCTATGACTTCGCGCACGGCCAGTCGGACGCCATCGAGGGCATCACCCATTCGCTGTGCACGTTGGAGTTCGAGGACCACCGGCCGCTCTACGAC
>DASZJC010000578.1:0-2982 GCA_035948495.1 Xanthobacteraceae bacterium
GTCGTAGAGCGTCGCGGCGCCGGCGAAAATCTGGTGCCCGGCGTCGTCCTCGCCGACGAAGCCGGCGATCTCCTCCATCTCGGCGACCCAGCGATAGGCCTTGGAGTACATGTTCGGCACCTGGCGGGTGAGCCAGGCGAGAAGCTGCGGCTGGCTCTGCGCCAGTTCGCGATGCAGCACCTCGGCGGTGCCGGCGCGGCTCGCCGCCAGCATCATGACGGTGCCGAGCGCGGTGAAGCCCTTGGTGATGCCGGCGTAGGACATTTTGACCGCCGAGGCCGCGCCGACCCCGCCGTCGACGACCCGCACGTCGAGGCCGTAATCGTTGAGCACGGCAAAGCGCGACGCTTCGGTGCCGGAGGCATAGAACGCCGGCCCCGAGCTGCCCGGCTTGGGCGGACCGCCGACGATGCCGGCGTCGACGAACGGGCAGGCGGTCGGGGCGATCGCCGCCTCGATCCCTATGACCGTCTTCGGGTTGACCGCATTGCAGTCGACGTAGGCGGGCTTGCGGTTGCCGCGCTCGAGCGCCGGCGCGAGCAGCTCCGCGAGCGACAGCGCATCGCCCGGCGGCACGATCGAGAGGATCAGATCCGCGCCGGCGATCTGCTCGTGCGACGCGTCCGTCATGCCGGCCGCGCGCGCGCGCGCGATGCTGGCGTCGCTGCGGCCCGCGAGCGAAGTGAGGACCTGCAGGCCGTTCTCGGTCAGCCGCTTGCCGACCGCCGCGCCCATGTTGCCCGGCGCAATCAGCGCCACGACGGGTTTCATTTATTTTCTCCCTTGTTTCAGGACCGGCGAATAGCGGTTAGCGAATAGCGAAAGAAAGAAAGAAATCGCGAGTATGGCGTGTGAAAGTATCGGTTCCTACTCGCTACTCGCTATTCGCTATTCGCTATTCGCCATTCATCATTCGCTATTCGCCTCACTTCACTCCGTATCGCGCAAATTCCTCGGCGATGTCCGGCTTGACCGCCTTGGCGGCCGCGACGTCGGCGTTGCCGCGGGCGGCGATGTGCTTCTTCAGTTCGGCCGTGCCGCGCCCGTAAAGCGCGGCGGCGTTTTTCGCATCCTGGCGCAGCGCGGCGCTGTAGTCGGCAATGGCGCCGTCGAGCTGGCCGGACTTGAGGCGCGCGAAGCCGCGGATGACGAGCACATAGGCATTGTTCGGCTGCAGCTTCACCATTTCGTTGCATTCGGACAGCGCGGCCGGCAGCTCCCCGGCGATGGCGCGGGTCCAGCAGCGGCCGACCCAGGCGGTCGGGTCGCCCGGCGCGAGCTTTATCGCCGCGCCGTAATCGGCGATGGCCCCCGCGTAGCCGCCGATCGACGACTGCACGTTGGCGCGACGGATGTAAGCATTGACGTAATTCGGATTGAGCCGGATCGTCTCGGAGAAGTCGGCAAGCGCGCCGGCGGCGTCGCCCTTCATGACCCGCGCGTTGCCGCGGTTGTAGAACGCGACCGCGAGCTTGGGATCGATGCGGATGGCCTCGGTGTAGTCGACCATGGCGTGGTCGACGTCGCCCTTGCCCGCATAGGCGAGGCCGCGGTCGCTCACCGCCGTGGCGAGGCTGGGGTCGAGCCGGATTGCTTCGTTGTAATCGGCGATGGCCAGATCGTATTCGCGCCGCTTTCCGTGCACCCCGCCGCGCAGCACCAGCGCCGCGGAATTTTTGGCGTCGGCCGCGATCGCCTTGTCGAGATCCTGCAGCGCGCCCGCATAATTGCCCACCGCGTCGTAGGCGCGGCCGCGGATCGTCAAGGCGACGACGAGGTTGGTCGGACTTGCCTTGCCCGACTCGATCACGCGGGTGCAGTCCTTGATCTGCAGCGCCGGCGTCGCCCCGTTGTCGTTGGCGCACCAGCCGAGTTCCGCCGGCGACTGGGCGAGGGCCGGCGCGGCGATGAACGCCGCCGCGAACGTCAGGCCGGCAAGCCGGCGCAACGTCCTTTCTGCCATGCGGACCTCCGACTTCCTTGGACGGGACCGCGCCCCGGCAAGGAGTCAGCACGTTCCGCGGCCGGTAGCAACCCGCTAAGCCGTTCCCGTTCGCCGCAAGGCGTAGGCGCGCCTTGAGGATGATGGGACCTGTGAACTGTTCCCCGGGCGCACCGTTCCGCTGCGCTCCACGTTGCGCCGCATGCGGGGACGCGGCATTCGACCGCGGGCAAGATCGTGGGGATGCTGAAAATCAGGCGGCCGGCGCGGCGGCCGGGTCTGCGACCCATGCGTCCTTGGCGAACCACTGGTGTTCGGCACGGCAAAGCGGACAATAAGTCTTGGCGAAGAAGACCGGCGTGCATTCGAATCGCGGCCGGTCGACTGCGATTCCGGTCGAGATTTCGCGCCCGGTCGCCGGGCAGCGGATCATCACGATACCCATCATTCCTCCCTGGGGAAGTTTTCTTAGGTCTTGGTGGCCTCGCCCGTTCGTCTAGCGCGGGCTTGTGAATCCGGTTTGACATTACTGTGGCCATTTGCGGGCTAGTGCCGCGAACCCGAAGTTCGCACAACATTGCAGCAAGCGCGGTTGCGAACTTCGGGTTCAAAAGCGGCACTAGAATCATAGAGTTGCCAGTGTCCCTTTCATTCCGAAGTTCGCATGAGAGAGTGCCGCAAGGGCGTGCGAACTTCGGAATGGGGACACTGGGGGTCGGACCGATTACCGCAGGTCGGTGGCATCTGGATAAGCACACGAAGATTCTTTATCGTTTGAGGGAACTTCTTTAGAAATTGGAGACGCCCATGAAACCCGTGCTCACGGCCGCCGTCCTGGCGATTGCGCTTCTCGCACCGGCGCGGGCCGCGGAGGAGCGGCCGGGGACGCAGCCGCCAGCCGAAGCCGGCAAGGAGACCTACGCGTCCGGGCTCGGTGAAATCATGTCGTTGCAGCAGATGCGGCACCTCAAGCTGTGGTTTGCCGGCGCGGCGAAAAACTGGCCGCTCGCCGACTACGAGCTCGACGAGCTCAAGGAAGG
>DASZJC010000579.1:0-6537 GCA_035948495.1 Xanthobacteraceae bacterium
GCGGCACGGCGCCGGGGGCATGCGCTGTGGTCAGCGGCCGTAAACCACGTGTTTTAACGGGAAATTCCAGACTCTTAGGTATTTTTACCCATGCTGCGCCGCGAGAACGGCGGGGGCGAGGCGGTCAAATCATGGCTAAGAGCGCCGAGAGGCCGGCCGAGAGTCGGCGGGCGGACGGGCCGAGCGCGCTGCTGGCGCTGCATCAGGCCGCGCTCGACGCCATGGCGCACGGACTGTGCGCGTTCGACGCGGACTGGCGCGTCGCCCTGTTCAACCGGCGCTACCTCGAGATCCTTGACCTCTTGCCGGATGTGGTCCGGCCCGGTCTGTCTTTCCGGGAGCTGCTGGCGCACAGCAGCGAGCGCGGCAACGTCGACCCCGCGGAGCTTGAGGCATTCTGGCAGGAGCGCCGCGAGTGGCTGACGCGACGCGAGCCGTTCAGCCTCCGCCGCCGGCTTCCACGCGGCACTCTCATCGCCATCCGCTACGAGCCGCTGCCCGACGGCGGCTGGGTCTCCATCCACGAGGACGTGACCGAGCGGGACCGCCTCGATGCCGAGCTGCGCGTCCAGGTCGAGCGGCTCGACCGCGCGGTCAGCAACATGTCGCACGGGCTCTCCCTGTTCGGTCCGGACGAGCGGCTGGTCATCTGCAACGAGCAATACGTGCGCATCTACGGCCTCGATCCCGCCGTGGCGAAGCCCGGCATTTCCTACCGCGAGCTCCTCGTCCACGCGATAGCGCTCGGCCGCCACGGCGACATGACCGTCGACGAATTGTACGCCCAGCGCATGGCGCGCATCGGGCGCCGCACGGCGGTAATGCAGCGGATCTCGCTGAGCGACGGCCGCGTGATCGAGACCGCGGTGCGGCCGGTCGGCGACGGCGGCTGGGTCGCCGCCCACGAGGACATCACCGCGCGGCTGCGCAACGAGGAGGCGCTGCGCGAGCAGAACCTGCTGTTCGATGCGGCGCTCAACAACATGTCGCAGGGCCTGTGCATGTTCGACGCGGACCAGCGCCTGATCGTCTGCAACGAGCAATACATTAAAATCTTCGACGCCGACCGCGACCTGATCCGGCCCGGCGTCACCCTGCAGGAGATCCTCGCCGACGGCGTCAGGCACGGCCTGCACAGCGAGACCGCCGAGGAGATGATGGCCCGGCGGCGCGCGCTGCTGGCGGAAGGGCGGCCGGCCGTCTACGCCAAGGCGCTCGCCGACGGGCGCACGATCGAAATGTCGATCTGCCCGCTGGCGAACGGCGGCTGGGTCGGGACCTACGAGGACATCACCGAGCAGCGCCGGCTGGAGGCCGAACGCGCCGCCGCGGTGATTCAGCTGCGCGAACAGCACCGGCGCTTCAACGCCGCCCTCAACAACATGTCGCAGGGCCTGTGCATGATCGACGCCGAGCACAACGTGATCGTGTGCAACCGGCGCTATTTGGAGATATTCGGCTTCTCGCCCGACACGGTGAAGCCCGGCATCTCGATGCGCGAGATCATGCAGCACACCGTCGCGCGCGGCAATCAGACGGCCATGGACGCAACGGAGCTGTACGACAATTACGTCAAGCGGTTGAACGCCGGCCGCGCCAGCATCCACCGGCACCTGGCGGACGGCCGCGTGCTCGAGGTCATCAACGAGCCGATGCCGGAGGGCGGCTGGATCATCACCTACGAGGACATCACCGAGCGCTACCAGGTAGAACAGAACATCGCCCGCATGGCGCGCCACGACTCGCTGACCGACCTGCCCAATCGCCTGCTGTTCCGCGAGAAGATGGCGGAGGGGCTCGCCCGCGTGGAGTCGCGCGGGGAAGCCATGGCGGTGCTGTGCCTCGACCTCGACAACTTCAAGACCATCAACGACACGCTCGGCCATCCGATCGGCGACACCCTGCTGCGCGCCGTGGCCGGGCGGCTGCGCGCGGTGGTGAGCCCCGACGATACGATCGCACGCCTGGGCGGCGACGAGTTCGCCATATTGCAAGCCGCGACCAGCCCCTATGCGGCGGAAGCTCTCGCCGGGCGCGTGGTCGACGTGCTGGCGAGCCCGATCGTCGTCGAGGGTCACGAGATCAACACCGGGCTGAGCGTCGGCATCGCGCTGGCGCCGAACGACGGCACCGCCGCCGACCATCTGATGAAGTGCGCCGACCTCGCGCTCTACCGCGCCAAGGCCGAAGGCCGCGGCCTGTTCCGTTTCTTCGAGCCGGAGATGGATGCGCGCATCCAACGGCGACGGGCGCTCGAGGTCGATCTGCGCCGCGCGCTCACCTCCGGCGAGTTCCATCTGGTCTACCAGCCGCAGCTCAACCTCGCCGCCAACGCGCTGACCGGCATGGAGGCGCTGCTGCGCTGGAACCATCCCGAGCGCAATTCGGTGCTGCCCGCCGAGTTCATTCCGGTGGCCGAGGAAACCGGGCTCATCGTTCCGCTCGGCGAATGGGTGCTGCGGCGTGCCTGCGCCGAGGCAGCGCACTGGCCGGATTCGATCCGGGTCGCGGTCAATTTGTCGCCGGTGCAGTTCCGCAGCCGCGGCTTGGTCACCACGGTGACGCAGGCGCTCGCCGCCGCCGGCCTTCCGCCGACGCGCCTGGAGATCGAGATCACCGAAGCGGCGCTGCTGCAGAAGGACGAGATGACCGTCGCCATGCTGCATCAGCTGCGCGCGCTCGGCGTGCGCATCTCGATGGACGATTTCGGCACCGGCTATTCCTCGCTCAGCTACCTGCGCAGCTTTCCGTTCGACAAGATCAAGATCGACCGCTCGTTCATCGCCGACATCGAGCGCAACGGCGACAGCGAGGCGATCATCCGTGCCATCGCCGAGCTGGGCGCGAGCCTCGGCATCGAGACCACCGCGGAAGGCATCGAAACTCAGGAGCAGCTCGAGCTGGTGCGCCGCGCCGGCTGCACCGAGGTGCAGGGCTATCTGCTCAGCGTGCCGCGCCCGGCCGCCGACGTGCTCGACCTGATTGCGGGGTTCCGACGGGATGCCGCGGCGGCGGCGTGAATGCGAGGGGGCGCCGGCAGTTTTGCTCGGCCCGGCCCTGCGGCCCGCCTTGCGGACCGGCCGCCTGGGCACCATATCGCCCTCTGCGGGCGACATGACGCTCTCACAATGAGAAATCGCCATGCGCATTCGGCTTCACGCGGTCGCAGTCGTGGCGGCAGCATCGCTGTTGCCTGCAGGTCAACAGACCATCGTCGGAACCGGCGTGGCACACGCGGCAATCTTGCAAGGCGCGCCGACAAGAGGCGTCGCCAGGGATCATTCGCTACGCGTCGCCGCGGAGGCAGATGTCGACCTCGCCGCCTCCGATAATGGCCCTGTAACCTTGGGGGCGGGGGTGACGCGCGTACGTCTTTTGCCTCCCTCTACGGCAGGAGCTCTTTCGCAACGCATAAGGACGCTACCGCCGACACGCCAAGTCTATTTGATTCTTCAGGGTATAAATACCAACGTGTCGCCGGGCATCACGTATAACGTTTATCTGGGTCGACGGGACGCCGCCCATTTCTCTGGCGCAACCGACCCCAATTATGTCGGCACGTTCAGCTTTTTCGACGCGGGGTCTTCGCGTGATGCCGTATTCAACGTCACCGGCAAGCTGAGAAAATTGGACGAGGCCGGCGCGTTGGACGATCAGCCTACCGTTACCGTAGTTCCGGCGGGAACGCCCGAGAGTGGGGCCAAGCCGACCGTGGCCAAGGTGCGATTGGTCGCCGCCGAACCGTAAGCGCCTGCTACTTTTGATTAGGAGAAACTCTATTTTCGTCCTATGATTAACTTCGCGTGATCGCAACCGCCCGTGCCGGGCAATCAGCGAGGTGCGTCATGGATTCTTTCACCCGCCGTTCCCTTTTGGCGGCCGGCAGCAGCGCCGGACTTGCCCTCTGTCTTCCGCATTGGCTGCGTGAAGCCGCGGCGCAGCAGATGGCGTCGCCACTGGTCCACACCCGATACAGCGCGACCAGCAACCAAGGTAAAGCGATGCTGGCGAAGTACGCCACCGCGGTCGACCGCATGATGACTCAAGCACCGAAAGGAGACCCGCGAAGTTGGGATTTCCAATGGTACACGCACTGGATTCCGGGGCCGCAGTTCCCATGGTCGCAGGTGGCGGCAAAGAAGACCTCAACGATCCAGCAGTTCTACCAGGGCAAGCCGCCGAACGATCCGCACCGCAAGCTCGCCGAGGCGATGTGGGACGATTGCCAGGCGCATGGCTCGAACCCGAGTGATCCGAGCTTCTTCGAAGAAATGTTCTTCCTGCCTTGGCACCGCTACTTCGTCTATTATTTCGAGCAAATCATCCGTGCGGTGTTGAACGACCCGAATTTCACATTGCCGTATTGGGATTATCTCAGCGGCAATGTCAGCGATCTGTCGATCCCGCCGGAATTCCGGAACACCCAGAGCCCGCTCTACCGGTCGAACCGCAATCCTTGGGTCAATGCAGGCGATCGCATCGACAAGAACAATCCCGGCGGGCTCAATCTCAACGCCTTCAAGGAAACAAGCTACATCAAGCCGATACCCAACGGATCCGTCGGCTTCTGCCCGATCCTGGACGGAAATCCGCATGGCGCTGTTCATGTTTTCGTCGGCAACAGTACCGGCATGGCCCAGATACCGACCGCCGCCGGCGATCCGGTCTTCTGGCTGCACCACTGCAACATCGATCGGCTGTGGGAAAGCTGGAATCGCCTCAGCCATTCGAATCCGCCGTGGCCGTCGCGCACCTTCCCCTTTGCCAATGGAGCCGGTGGCGCGGTCACCGCGCCAGTGGGGGGCGCCGATCGCGTCGCCCTTCTGCATTACCGATATGAAAACTACTACGTGCCTCCTGGCGTAGCCGAACCGCTCGTGGCCGCGGCGCCTCTGGCCCCTGCGGCGCTCACCGAGGCCGCGGCGCTGCAAGCTCCGTTGGAGACCAAGGCAATCGTGCCGGGCCCGGTAACGCTCGGCGCGGCGCCGGTGCGCGCGTCCTTGACGCTGCCGTCCGCACCGCTGTTCGCGGCGGCCCCTCAGGCAGTGGCCCCGCTGGCGCTCGCGCCGCCGGTCGACCGCAACTATTACCTGGTGCTCGGCAGCATAACGCTGCAGGGAGACCCTGGTGCGGCGACATACAACGTCTACTTCGACCTCCCGGAGGGGGCTGCGGCGCCGTCAACCGAAGACCCGAACTACGTCGGGACTTTGAATTTCTTCGGCGTGTCGGCGGACCACAACCATGACGAGGGTGGCGGACATGGGGCCACTTTCAACGTCACGGAGGCGGTGAAAAATCTGCAGGCGAGCGGCAAGCTCAGCGCTAACCCAAGCGTGACCCTGGTCCCGCGCGGCGAAGGACTCGACCAAGCGAAGCCGACGGTGGGCGAAATGTCCCTCGTCGAGGCCTGATTCTCGTCGTCAGGCAAAGCGGCGCAGGCCAAAGGTCTTGGCCTGCGCCTTTGCCGGCGGGCTGCTACTCCGCCGCCTCGACCTCGCCCGTATCGTCGGCGTCGATGAAGCCGCCGGACTGGCGCCGCCACAGCGGCGCGTAATGGCCGTTGCGGCGCAACAGCTCGTCATGGCTGCCCTGCTCGACGATGCGGCCGCGGTCGAGCACCACCAGACGATCCATCTGGGCGATGGTCGACAGGCGGTGGGCGATGGCGATCACGGTGCGCCCGGCCATCAGCGTGCCGAGGCTCGCCTGGATCGCCGCCTGGACCTCGCTGTCGAGCGCCGAGGTCGCCTCATCGAGCACCGCTCAACCATTGTCCGCGCACGCGCGGCCGGTCGGAACGGCGCCGGACAGCACCTCGTCGATGATCGGCGACTTGCGCAGGTCCTGGCGACGAAAATACCCGCTGACGAAAAACTCGCGCAGCAGCCCGTCGATTTGCTGGTCGAGAGGAGTGGACCAGGCCTTTTCCACCTGCGCCTGTTCGGCGGGCGTGCGGACGGCGTAATTATGCTGATCCGAATAGCGCAGCCGGTAATAGCCGCCCACGCCGCCGATGAAATCCTTCCGCACGGTGCCTTCGCACAGCGCCGGCCCGGGACGGCGCAGCTGGTCGAGCGCTTCCCCTCGGACGCGCTCGCGCAAACGCCGGTCGATCCCTTCACGGAATTCCCGATCCCGCGCATCGCCAAGCTCGCGTCGAGACAGCGGCGGCGGCGCATAGATGCCGGGATGCTCGTCGACGAAGCTACGGTTGCGGCCGGCGGAGAGCGACTCGTCGACCGCGAGCGGTTCGTTCGGAGCGACCGCCCGCGGCGCCCAGTAGGACAGAGGCACGAGGGCGGCGATGACGAGAATGATGAAGTGGCCGATTTTCATCGGCGGCCGGTAGCCGTGCAGCCGGTCTGTGGGTCGGGGAAGTCGAACCCGCGCCCCGCCAGCATGGCGACGATCGAGCCGTACCCATCCACGTAGTCGGTGCGCACGATGGTGCCCATGCCGTGGACGGCGGCGATCGCCTCCTTGACGCGCTTGTCGTAAGGCGATCCGAACGCCTGCACCGCCTGCTCGCGGCGC
>DASZJC010000580.1:0-1809 GCA_035948495.1 Xanthobacteraceae bacterium
CGTCTGCTGTACGGCATGCACGACATGGGCGCCCGGCCGGACCGACCCCATCTCAAATGCGCCCGGGTCACCGGTGACGTCATGGGTAAGTACCACCCGCACGGCGATACCGCGATCTACGACGCCATGGTGCGCCTCGCCCAGGATTTCTCGATGCGCCTGCCGCTCATCGACGGGCAGGGCAATTTCGGCTCGATGGACGGCGACCCGCCGGCGGCGCAGCGCTACACCGAGGCGCGGCTGGCCCGGGTGGCGGAGACGCTGCTCAGCGACCTCGACAAGGAAACCGTCGATTTCCAGGCCAACTACGACGAGAGCGAGCGCGAGCCGGTCGTGCTGCCGGCCGAGTTCCCCAACCTGCTGGTCAATGGCGGCGGCGGCATCGCCGTCGGCATGGCGACCAACATCCCGCCGCACAATGTCGGCGAGGTGGTCGACGCCTGCCTGGCGCTGATCCGCGACCCGGCCATGTCGCTCGACGACCTGATGGCGATCGTGCCGGGACCCGACTTCCCGACCGGCGGCGTCATCCTCGGCAGGATGGGCATCCGCGGCGCCTATCAGCTCGGTCGCGGCTCGATCGTCATGCGCGGCAAGGTCGCCTTCGAGACCCTGCGCAAGGACCGCGAGGCGATCATCGTCACCGAGATTCCCTACCAGGTGAACAAGGCCGCCATGGTGGAGAAGATCGGCGAGCTGGTGCGCGAAAAGAGGATCGACGGCATCGCCGAGCTGCGCGACGAGTCCGACCGCGACGGCTACCGCGTGGTGATCGAGCTCAAGCGCGACGCCATGGCGGACGTCGTGCTCAACCAGCTCTACCGCTTCACGCCGCTGCAATCGACGTTCGGGGCCAACATGGTGGCGCTCGACGGCGGCCGCCCGCAGGTCATGACGCTGAAGGACATGCTGCAGGCCTTCCTCGCCTTCCGCGAAGAGGTGGTGTCGCGGCGTGCCAAGTATCTGCTCGGCAAGGCGCGCGACCGCGCCCACATTTTGGTCGGGCTCGCCATCGCGGTCGCCAACATCGACGAAGTGATCCGCATGATCCGCTCGGCGCCCGATCCGAACGCCGCGCGCGACGCCCTGATGGGGCGCGACTGGCCGGCCGCCACCGCGAAAGCGCTGTTCGATCTGATCGACGATCCGCGCCATCGCCTCTCGCCCGACGGCACCGCGCGGCTGTCGATCGAGCAGGCCAAGGCGATCCTCGACCTGCGCCTGCAGCGGCTGACCGCGCTCGGGCGCGACGAGATCGCCGCCGAGATGGACAAGCTCGCCGAGGAGATCGCCAACTATCTGGAAATCCTGCGCTCGCGCGCGCGCATCCAGGCGATCATCACGGACGAGCTGGAAGAGGTGAAACGCAAGTTCGCCACCCCGCGCCGCACCGTCATCCTCGACCAGGAAGGGGAGATGGAGGACGAGGACCTGATCCAGCGCGAGGACATGGTCGTCACGGTCTCCCACCACGGCTACGTCAAGCGCGTGCCGCTGTCCACCTATCGGGCGCAGAAGCGCGGCGGCAAGGGCCGCGCCGGCATGCAGACGCGGGAGGAGGATTTCGTCGCCCGCCTGTTCGTCGCCTCGACCCACACGCCGGTGCTGTTCTTCTCCTCGCACGGCCGCGTCTACCGGGAGAAGGTCTGGCGCATGCCGCTTGCCGCCCCGCAGGCGCGCGGCAAGGCGCTGATCAACATCCTGCCGCTCGAAGAGGGCGAGCGCATCACCACCATCATGCCGCTGCCCGAGGACGAAGCCTCGTGGGGCCAGCTCGACGTGATGTTCGCCACCACGCGCGGCACGGTG
>DASZJC010000581.1:0-5965 GCA_035948495.1 Xanthobacteraceae bacterium
TGAAATGTTGACGGTCGAGGATCCGACCTACGGCAGGTCGTACGTTGACTATCACACCTTTTGCGCCGATTACCGGGGCGCCGGCACCTGGACGCACAGCTATTGCACCAAGCTCTGAGCACAACGCACATGCCGCTGCAGGTCTCCAAACCGCCCATTGCCGCTGAGAAGGCGGTGCGCTCTATGCTGGGGCGCATTGTCGCAACGGACCCTGATCATGTGCGTGCCTTGCGCTCGGCGTCGCCAAGCTCACTAGCGATTTCCACGCCGCATCGCGTCGCGGTCCTTGGGCTCGATCGGATCCGGCGCGGAATGTCGCTGCGATCTGCGGCGCAAAAAAAAGGCTGGCGGTTCCTCGTGCATCGCGGCGACGACGTCGTCGCGACGGCCAATTCGTCCATAAGCAACAAGGGCAAGCATCGTTTTGCGCATATCAACGATGGTCTCTTTGTGGCCGGGACAGAGCGGGCGATTCGGCGGGCGGAGTTGCTTGAATCCGTGCAAAAGGGGCGATTTGAACCGCTGTTGCTGCTGGTGCCGGCGGTTCATGTCGTTGCACTGTGGTTGAGGAATCTTGACAAGGATGCCGACCTGATAATGCCTATTTCACCCGCGCCGAAGGGCCTTCGGCCTTACCAGCCTCTGGCGACCCATGATTTCGTTGCGGTCGTCGCCGCTCTCGCTTCGCAAGTGCAGCGCCAGCACGCCGAATCACGTGGGCGGCTGGCGCCGTAGGCGCAACAGCAGCCGGCCGCGGAGCGATCACAATAAGTCCGCAGTGTGAAATACTTCACGCATACCGCCGGGTAACTTGACGCAAGCTCGCTCCCAAGGGGCCGAATAGCCGGGGCGGGCAATGATGTCGAACGGAAACGGAGACATCTGCTACTTTTGCAAGAAGGGTAAGTTCGTCAAGCGCACGGAACAAATGACGTTCCATCAGTGGACGGACAAAGGATACGTCTATTGTCGCGTCAGCGTGCCACTGTGCGTCTGCGATCGGTGCGGTTCGCGGGATTGGACCGAAGAGACCGAAGCGCTGATCGACGAAGCTGTCCGCAGGGAATACGACAAGCTTCCCTGACTACGGGGGCGCTTGCGTCGGCAGGGGTATCGCTCGTCGGGCGAAGGCGCAGCGGCGAATCCGATGCTCACGGCAGCAGGGACGGGCCAAGATCCCCGCGGGATTACGAGAAAATCCCCTCGATACCTTCCGCCGCCAGCTTGGCGAGCGCGGCCACGTCGAGCACCGCGATGCCGCCGCGCTGCAGGCGCACCCATTTGCGATCTTCCCAAGCGCGCAACTGCTTGTTCGTGCTTTCCCGCGACATGCCGATGATGCTGCTAAGCTCGCGTTGGGTGATGCGCACGTTGCGGTGGGCGGCGGACGCGTCGATGCCGCCGGTCAATTGCAGCAAGGTCTTCGCCAGCCGGCCGGGGAAGCTCAGGTACATCACGTCTTCGACCTGCTCGCTGGTATGGCGAATGCGCGCGCACAGGATTTCGATGAACTTGATCGCGATGTCGGGTTCCGCGCGCAGGAACGGGATGAAATCGCGGCGGTCGATGACCATGAGCTCGCAGTCGTCCATCGCAACGGCGTCGGCGGTGCGCGGGCGGCCGTCGAGCAGCGCGATTTCACCGAATATTTCGCCCGGATTGATGATATTGAGCACGGCTTCGCGGCCGTCGGCGGTCGGAACGCTGATTTTCACCGAACCCCACAGGACCGCCATCAGCCCGCTGCCGGGGTCGCCCTTGGTGAAGATGGTGGCGCCGCGCCGCACCGAGCGGCGCGTCATGTAGGTGCCGAAGTGCTCGATGACGGCGGGAGGGAACTCGCGGAATAGCGGATGGTTGCGCAGGGGCGCGAGCTTGTCGAGCGGGCGGGGCAACGGCTTGGCGTCGCGTGATGGCGGCACGATCGGCGTGACCTCGGGTGGCAAATCCGGCGCGCACTGCGAGGACTTTAGCTCCCGGCAGTGTGATGCGCCTCCCGCATCCCCCAGCCGGGGTAAACGATCATGAAAGATTGTGGCGCCGTTTGAAAGCGGATTCCTTGCACCGCCGAGCCGCCGGGAGCGAGTGGTTGAAATGTGCGGCTTCACCTCGACGACTCCTCAACCTTCAATGCCCAATCGGCGGGCGACCGCCGCCGCAGGGTGCCACGCCGCTGCCGCGAGCCCGCCGTCCTGCAGGCTGGCCCGCCAGTCTTTCGCCGCGGTGAGCTGCGGCCGTTCGAACGGCTGTTGCTCGGTGCCGACCCGCGCCATGTGTCCGACCGTGGCGCCCACGATGCCGACGATCGTGCATCCGAGGACCATGGCCGCGTAGATCGAGGCGCGCGGCATAAACAGGCATAGACCGCCGCAAATTTCGAGAACGCCGACCGCGATGCGCAGCGATTGCCCGAGCCCGGTCACGTCGAAAGCCTCGACCATGATGTCCGCCCCGAGAAGCTTGGCGCTGCCGGCGCAGACATAGATCAGCCCGAGGACGGCCTGGAGGCGATAGAAGCCCGTTGTCGGCATGACACACCCCGTTTTGCCGCCTTTGCGGGCTTCTCGTTGAGCGGAAGCCCGATCCCTCCTGCGACCATGGCGCAGGGCCCCCCGGGGGTCAGTGAGGTACTTCACACAACTCCGGGATCGCCCGGGCGGGTCGCCCGAGATCGGCGGCCGATTTTTCAGGCTTCGGGGCCTCGCGGCATCAAGGGAGGAGGGCGCAGGCGGCAGAATGCCGGAGCGCGCTCATGGGCCGGGCGCGCCGCCACGGGCGGCTTCAACCTCAGATGCGGGCTTCCTCGACCGCGTGGCACGCGACGACCGCGGCGCCCGCGGGCAGGAGCTGCGGCCGTTCGGCGCGGCAGCGCGCGTTGGCAAACGGGCAACGCGGATGAAAGGCGCAGCCCTTGGGCGGGTCGATCGGGTTGGGGATTTCGCCTTCGACCGGCTTGCGGGCGCGCCCGGTCAGGTCGAGATCCGGCACCGCGTCGAGCAGCATGCGCGTATAGGGGTGGCGCGGAGCCTGAAACAGCTCCCGGGTCGGTCCGACTTCGACCAGGCGGCCGAGATACATGACCCCGATCCGCCGCGCCATGTGGCGCACCACCGCGAGATTGTGGCTGATGAACAAATAAGTCAGGCCCAATCGATCCTGCAGGTCGCGCATCAGGTTGAGGATCTGCGCCTGCACCGACACGTCGAGCGCCGAGGTCGGCTCGTCGCAGACGATGAAATCGGGCCGCGAGGCGAGCGCGCGGGCGATCGCGACGCGCTGGCGCTGTCCGCCGGAAAATTCGTGCGGATATTTGCGGCCGTCCGCCGGGTCGAGACCGACGAGCCGCAGCAATTCGTTTGCCTGCTCGGCGATCTCGGCGCGGCGCCGCGACAGGCCAAAGGCGCGGATCGGCTCGGCGATAATGTCGCGGGCCCGCCAGCGCGGGTCGAGACTGGCGTAGGGATCCTGGAACACCATCTGGATGCGCCGCCGCAGGCGCTGGCGCTCGGCGTGCATCGCCGGGTCGCTCATCGACACGCCTTCGATCACGACGTCGCCGGTCGTCGGCGGGATCAGTCCGACGGCGAGCTTGGCGATGGTCGATTTGCCCGAGCCGGACTCTCCGACCAGCGCGAAGGTTTCCCGCTGCTCAATTGCGAACGACACGTCGGTTACGGCGGCGAGGACTTGGCGCGGCACCCGTTCGATCACGCGGTTGAGCCACGGCTTCGACACGTCGAACGTGCGGCCGACGTTCCTCACGTCGACCAGCGGGGCCGCGGTCATCGGCGCGCCTCCGCGGCAGCCGGCGCCGGGTCGAACAGCCAGCAGGCGACCCGGGCGCTGCCATGGGGCTGCAGGTTCGGGCGCTCGACCGCGCAGGGCGCGAAGGCGCGCGGGCAGCGCGGATGAAACGCGCAACCGGTCGGGATCGCGGTCAGTTGCGGCATCGCGCCGGGAATCTGGGTGAGACGCGCAATGTCCACGTCAGGCTTGGGGATCGAGCCCATCAGGCCGACCGTGTAGGGATGCAGCGGCGATTTCACCACGGCGCGCAAAGGGCCGATTTCCACGATGCGTCCCGCATACATGACGGCGACGCGATCCGCCGTTTCGGCGATGACGCCCATGTCGTGGGTGATCAGCATCACGGCCGTGCCGTGGTCGCGGCACAGGCGTTTCAACAGGGCGATGATCTGCGCCTGAACCGATACGTCGAGGGCCGTCGTGGGCTCATCGGCGATGACCAACTCGGGATTGGCCGCCAAGGCCAGCGCCAGCACCACGCGCTGGCGCATGCCGCCGGAGAATTGGTGCGGATAGTTGGCGATCCGGCTCTCCGGCGCCGGGATTCCGACTTCCGAGAGCAAGGCGAGGGTCCGCCGGCGCGCCGTTGCCGGGTCCATGCCGGTGTGGGTGATGATCGTCTCGGTCAATTGATCGCCGATCCGGTAGAGCGGATTGAGGCTGGTGAGCGGGTCCTGGAACACCATGCCGATCCGCCTGCCGCGGATGCGGCGCATGCGCTCCGGCGGCAGATCGTCGATGCGCTCACCGTCGAGGCGGATTTCGCCGGCTCCGATCCGGCCGGGCGGCTCGATCAGTCCGATGATCGCGGTGCCGGTGAGCGATTTGCCGGCGCCGGATTCCCCAACCACGCCGAGCACCTCGCCCGGCATGATATCGAACGACACGTCGTCGACCGCGACCAGCGTGCCGCGGCGGGTCGGAAATTCGACCCGCAAATTGCGAACGCTCAGAAGCGGTTGCGTCATCGCAGCTTGGGATTGAGCGCGTCGCGCAGCCAATCGCCGAGGAGATTGACGGCCAGCACCAGCCCGACGAGCGTGACGCCGGGAAAGATCGCGATCCACCATTCGCCGGCAAACAGGAACTTGTTGCCGATGCTGATCAGGGTGCCGAGCGAGGGCTGCGTCGGCGGGAGCCCGACGCCGAGAAAGGACAGCGTCGCTTCGAGGATGATGGCAAGCCCGAAATTGATGGTGGCGATCACCAGGACGGGTCCCATCACGTTCGGCAGCACGTGGCGGAACAGGATGGCCGTCGGGTTGAGGCCGATCAGGCGAGCCGCCAGCACGTAGTCCTTGTTCTTCTCCACCAGCGTCGAGCCGCGCACCGTGCGCGCGTATTGCACCCACGACGAGAGGCCGATCGAGAGCACGAGGACCCAGAATGCGGTCTCCTCGTTGCGGCCTTCGCTCGACAGGGCGCGCATGGTGCCGTCGATCAGGAGGGCGATCAGGATCGCCGGGAAGGTCAGCTGCACGTCGGCTGCGCGCATGAGAAGGGAGTCGAGGGCGCCGCCGGCGTACCCGGCGACAAGGCCGAGCGCGATGCCCAGCGCGGCCGCCAGCGCGACCGACATGACGCCGACGCTGAGCGAGATGCGCGCGCCGTACAGGATAGCGGAGAGCACGTCCCGGCCCTGATCGTCCGTTCCGAGCAGGAAACGCCGATCGCCATCGGGCGCCCAGGCCGGCGGCAGATGCGAGTCGAGCAGGCTCAGTTGCCGCAGATCGAAGGGATCGTGCGGAGCGATCCAGGGCGCGAACGTCGCCGCGAGCACAATCGCGAGCGTGACCAGCGCCGCCGCCACCGTGACCTTGGAGTGGAAGAACGAATAGGCGAGGTCGTGACCGAAGAACGCCGCTACCCGGCCGGGCGGGCGCGTCACGGGGGTTGGCGGCAGGCTGGCGGCGTCCACGCGCGGTCACGCGCTGCGAGCTTCGACCCGGATGCGCGGGTCGACGGTCGCGTAGAGCAGGTCGACGATGAGATTGATTGCAACGAAGATGGCGGCGACCAGCAGCAGGTAGGCCGCCATGACCGGAACGTCGGCGTTCTGCACCGCGATGAGAAACAACAGCCCCATGCCGGGCCACTGGAACACGGTCTCGGTGATGATGGCGAAGGCGATCACCGAGCCGACCTGCAATCCGACGAT
>DASZJC010000582.1:0-5760 GCA_035948495.1 Xanthobacteraceae bacterium
TTCGCGCTGGGTCCCCCCTCTCCCGCTCTCGCGAGAGAGGGGAGGGGCCCGCCGCGTCAGCGACGGGAAGGGTGAGGGTCTGCAGGTCGATTTCATGCATTGTCTGGGCTTCAGCCTCAGTCCGTCTTGTCCTCGGCCGAAGTCTCATCGGCCGGCTTATCCTCGTCGGCGAACCAATGGGCCCGCGCGGCCATGATGATGGCATTGGCCTCGGCCTCGCCCAGGTTGAAATTGCGCAGGAGCCCGTCGTCGCGGCTGATCAGCTCGTCGGCGGCGAGATCGGCCAGATCATCCAGGGTCTTGATGCCCGCTTCGCCGAGGGCGACCAGCATCGCCGGCGTCAGGCCCTCGATGACGGCGATATCCTCGCTCACCCCCAGTTCCTGTCGCCGGACGCCCAGGCGCTCATCCTGGGCCTGGAGAAAGGCCCGCGCCCGCTCGCGCAGCTCGTTGGCCACACCCTCGTCGAAACCCTCGATCCCGGCCAGGTCCTCCAGCGGCACCAGGGCCACGTCCTCGACCTTGGTGAAGCCTTCGGTCACCAGGAGATGGGCGATGACGTCGTCGACGTCGAGGGCATCGATGAAGAGCTGGGAGCGCACGCGGAACTCCTCGGTCCGGCGCTCAGACTCCTGCGCCTCGGTCAGGATGTCGATGTCCCAGCCGGTGAGCTGGGAGGCAAGCCGCACATTCTGGCCGCGACGGCCGATCGCCAGCGAAAGCTGCTGATCAGGCACCACCACTTCGATCCGCTCGCGGTCTTCGTCGAGCACGACTTTGGCGACCTCGGCCGGTGCCAGCGCATTGACCACGAAGGTCGCGATGTCGGGTGACCACGGAATGATGTCGATCTTTTCGCCCTGCAGCTCGTTCACCACGGCTTGCACGCGCGAGCCGCGCATGCCGACGCAGGCGCCGACGGGATCCACCGAGGAATCACGGGAGATCACCGCGATCTTGGCGCGCGAGCCCGGGTCGCGGGCGACCGCTTTCACCTCGACGATGCCGTCATAGATTTCCGGCACCTCCTGGGCGAACAGCTTGGCCATGAACTGCGGGTGGGTGCGCGAGAGAAAAATCTGCGGCCCACGCGCCTCGCGCCGCACGTCATAGATATAGGCGCGGACGCGATCGCCGTTGCGGAATACCTCGCGCGGCAGCATCTCGTCGCGCCGCACGATCGCTTCGCCGCGTCCGAGATCGACGACCACGTTGCCGTATTCGACCCGCTTGACCAGGCCGTTGACGATGTCGCCGATGCGGTCCTTGTACTCCTGATATTGGCGGTCGCGCTCGGCCTCGCGCACCTTCTGGACGATCACCTGCTTGGCCGATTGGGCGGCGATGCGACCGTATTCGAGCGGCGGCAGCGCGTCCGCGATGGTGTCGCCGAGCTGCGCCGCCGGATTGTGCCGCCGCGCGCCCTCGAGGCTGATCTGATTGGCCGGGTTCTCGACGTTGTCGACCACCAGCATGTGGCGCGACAGCCGCAGGTCGCCGGTCTTCGAATTGATGTCGGCATGCACGTCGGTCTCCGCGCCGTAGCGCGAGCGTGCCGCCTTGGCGATTGCGTCCTCCATGGCGGTGATCACGATGCTGCGGTCGATCGCCTTCTCGCGTGCGACCGCGTCGGCGATCTGCAACAGCTCGAGCCGGTTGGCGCTGACTGCCATGGGTTATTCTCCTTGATGCTGGGCAACGCGCCGGTCCTTGCCGGGTACGTGCCGGAAATCCTCGGGTTCGTCGGCGGGGGCGGCGGCCCGTTCGGCTGCCTTGCCCCGCTTCAACGCCTGCGCCACCAGTTCGTTGGTGAGCACAAGTCTTGCTTCCGCCATCTCCTCGATCGGCAGCAGGATGTCGGGGTTTTCGCCGGCCGCGATATCGTCGCGATGCACGCGAGCCTTGTCGCCGTCGGTGCCCATCAGGGTGCCGCGGAAGCGCCGGCGCCCGTCGATAGCCACCGCCATCTCGACCTTGATCACGTTGCCGGCAAAGCGCTCGAAGTCCGACCGGCGCACCAGAGGGCGGTCGATGCCGGGCGAGGAAATCTCCAGCCGATAGGCGCGCTCGATCGGGTCCTCCACGTCGAGCACCGGCGAGAGCGCCCGCGACACCAGTTCGCAATCCTCGATCATCATGCTGCCGTCGGCCCGCTCGGCCATGATCTGCACCGTGCACCCGGCCAGCCCGGAAATCCGCACCCGCACCAGCCGGAAATTCAATTGCTCGAGCACCGGCTCGACGATCGCCGCGATGCGCGCGGCCAGCCCCGGCTCGACGATGAGCCGCGGCTCGGTGGTACCGGGTGCGTCGACGGTTGAGACCATGGTCCGTCCGCCCGGGCGTTTGGTAACAAAAAAGAGCGGGTCCCGGGGGTCCCACTCTCGATAGCCGTTCGGATTATCCGACCGTTATGAGATGCCGATGTCGGCAAGCGGAATATAACGACTTCCCGTCTACATGCAAGGGCCGCGGGAACCGCTTGGCGCGGCTTCATTGCCGCCGGAACACCAGATAACAGGGCACGCGGCCTTCGCGGACGGCCTTGGCCTCGTAGCGGGTGGCGACGAACCCCGGCCATGGGCGGCGCCAATCGTCCGCGCATTCCGCCGTCCACTCGAAGTCCGGGGAGCGCAGCACGCGCGCGAGCGTCCAGGCGACATAATCCGGGACGTCGCTGACGAAGCGGAATTCGCCGCCCGGCGCGAGGATGCGCGCCATTTCGGCAATAGTGCGCTCCTGCACGAAACGCCGCTTCCAGTGCCTGCGCTTGGGCCAGGGGTCCGGGTAGACGAGATCGATGCCGGCAAGCGAGGCCGACGGAAGCCAATCGACCAGCGCGACGGCATCGCCCAAATGCAGCCGGATATTGGCGAGTGCGCGGGCTTCGATTAACGCCAGCGCCTTGGCCATGCCGTTGATGAACGGTTCGCAGCCGATGAAGCCGGTGCGCGGATGCGCCTGCGCCTGGGCGGCCAGATATTCTCCGCCCCCGAAGCCGATTTCGAGCCGGACCGCATCGGCCGGCACGGGAAACAGGCCGGCCAGATCGCCGGGCGCCGGGGCGCCCACGTCGAGGGCAAGGCGCGGCAACAAGGTGTCGATCAGCGCGGCCTGATGCGACCGCAAACGGTGGCCCTTGCGCCGGCCGAAAAAGGCGCGCCGGACGTCCGGCTTGTCGTCGTCGCCAGTCATGGTGCCGGCATTTATCGGCGCGCCACCGCGGCGCCGACGGGCGTCAGGAGACGGCGCCGCGGATCGCTTCAACGAGGTCGGTATTCTCCCAGGAGAACCCGCCGTCCGGGTCGGGCGCGCGGCCGAAATGCCCATAGGCCGAGGTGCGCGCATAGATCGGGCGATTGAGGGCAAGGTGCTCGCGAATGCCGCGCGGCGAGAGGTCCATCACTTCCATGAGCCCGCGCTCGACCCGCGCCTCAGGAACCTCGCCGGTGCCGTGCAGATCGACGTAGAGCGACAGCGGCTTTGCCACGCCGATCGCGTAGGAAATCTGGATGGTGCAGCGTGCCGCGAGACCCGCCGCCACCACGTTCTTGGCGAGGTAGCGCGCCGCGTAGGCAGCCGAGCGGTCGACCTTCGAGGGATCCTTGCCGGAAAACGCGCCGCCGCCATGGGGGGCCGCGCCCCCATAGGTGTCGACGATGATCTTGCGCCCGGTCAGGCCGCAGTCTCCGTCCGGGCCGCCGATCACGAACTTGCCCGTCGGATTGACGTGCCACACGGTCGATTTGGTGATCCACCCGGACGGGAGCGCTTTGCGCACGTACGGCTCGATAATCGCCTGCACGTCATGGGAGGATAGATGTTCGTCGAGATGCTGGGTCGAGACGACGATCTGGGTCGCCTCGACCGGCTTGCCGTTGTCGTAGCGCACGGTGACCTGGCTCTTGGCGTCGGGGCCGAGCGCCTCGGTATCGCCGGCGCGCCGCGCCTCGGACATCAGCTTGAGAATGCGATGGGCGTAGTAGATCGGCGCCGGCATGAGCGCAGGGGTTTCCTGACAGGCGTAGCCGAACATGATGCCCTGGTCGCCCGCTCCCTCGTCGCGGTTGCCGGCGGAATCGACGCCTTGGGCAATGTCGGCGGATTGGGCGTGCAGGTGCACCTCGATACTGGCCTTCTCCCAATGAAAGCCGGCCTGCTCGTAGCCGATATCCTTGATGGCGAGGCGCGCCAGATGCGAGACATAATCTTTGGTGATGGCGGAAGGTCCGCGGGTTTCACCGGCGATCACGACGCGGTTCGTCGTGGCGAGGGTTTCGCAAGCCACACGTACGTGCCGGGCATCCCAGCCATAGCGCGGCCCGAGCTCGAAGAACGCGTCGACCACTTCGTCGGAAATCCGGTCGCATACTTTGTCCGGATGACCTTCGGAGACCGACTCGCTGGTGAACAGATAGCTTGTATGGGACACCGCCATGCTCCTCCGACCCCGGCCGCACCGGCCGACCCTCAGTGGCGGCGTTTCTTGCAGCGTGGCGGAGCGCGGTCAAGGGAGGCAGGTCAAACCCCGGTCAGGGACCGTTTTCGCCCGCGATCCCCTGGACGAGATCGACGATGCGGCGTCGCAGGCCCGCGTCCTTGATGCGCATGAAGGCCCGCGTGAGCGCGAGGCCCTCGGACGTGGCGAGGAAATTCGACATGTCGCCCGGTTCGGATTCGTTGCCCGCAGGGTCGGGGCGTCCGGGTGCCGACGGGACACCCTCGAAAAAGAAGGCGACGGGTACCTGCAATGCCTGGGAAATCTGCTGCAGGCGGCTCGCGCCGACCCGATTGGTGCCCTTCTCGTATTTCTGGACCTGCTGAAAGGTGAGGCCCAACGCATTCCCGAGCGTTCCCTGGCTCATCCCCAGCATCATCCGCCGTAGCTTGATCCGATTGCCGACATGCTGGTCGATGGGATTGGGAGACTTCTTGGCCATTTCGGTTACCAAGGCATGGGGACGGATGGTTGTTGAACCCCGCCCGCCCGGATCTATTCGATCGCGCACCTGCAAAATCTCTCGAGCGGATTCTCTCTTCAGTTGCACGGTATCGGCCGATAACGTACTGGTTTGGGGCAAAAGTGGCCGCGCCGCCTATGCGGGCTTCCTGCGGCGACGGCGGATGCCGAGGACGAGGGCCCCGGCGACCAGCGTGCCCGCAATGGAGTCTCCGGCACGCACGTAGAGCGTCGGCGCGATCGCCTGCGGCAGCGGCGAATCGACCACGCCTTCGGCGCCGAGCGGCAGCTCCTTGACGATCCGCCCGAGCGGATCGACCACCGCGGAGATTCCCGTATTGGCCGCGCGGACCAGTGGCAGCCCCTGTTCGATGGCGCGGATGCGGGCTTGCTGGAAATGCTGATATGGGCCGGTGCTGATCCCGAACCAGCCGTCGTTGGTGAGGTTGAGGAGCCAGCCTGGACGTTCGCCCGGCGGCACCGCCTGGTCAGGAAATACGATCTCGTAGCAGATCAGCGGCAGCATGGGCGGCGCGCCGGGTACCTGCATGAGACGTCGGCGGTCGCCCGCCAGGAAGCCGCCCGGCATCTTGGTCAGCGAGATCAGTCCGAGGCTTTCGAGGAAGTCCTCGAACGGCAGGTACTCGCCGAAGGGGACCAGGTGGACCTTGTCGTAGATGCCGCCGATCGAGCCGTCGCGGTCGATCACGTAGACCGAATTATAGGCGCGAACGGCCCCGCTGGGCGCCATCGCGGCAGCGCGCACCGCGCCGGTGATGAGGACGGTGTGCCGCGAGAGC
>DASZJC010000583.1:0-3544 GCA_035948495.1 Xanthobacteraceae bacterium
GCCAGGTCTTCCGCCATCACCTTGCGGATTTCGCCGACGGTGTCGCCGAGCGTGTTGGTCTGGACGATGGCCGGATCGAGCGCGAGCACGATCAAAGCGAGGGTGCCGTCGTCCGACAGCAGCTTGCCGCGGATGATCTCGTTCGCCATCACGCGCTGGATCAGCTGATCGTACTCTGAACCCTCCGGAAGCTTGTCGGGAAACAGCGGCGCCGGGAGCTTGCCGTTCTCGGGCGGCTGGCGTGCCGAGAACAGGGAGACCAGCCCGCGCGTGCCGTCGATCAATTGCAGGTCGGTCACCAGATCGCGCAGCTTCTCGATCGAGTTGCGCTCGAGCAGGGTCTTGCCTTCGACCACCACCAGCACGTCGTACTCGCTCGAGGGAAACCGGCGGGTGACCTCCTCGTATTGTTTGAACTCGGGCGTGTCCGTCCGGAACAATTGGCTGAGCGAATCATCGACCTTCAGCCGCTCCACCCCGAATGCCGCCCCGATCGCCAGCACGATGAGGACGGCCATGGCGACGTACGGGAAGCGCAGTGGGATGAGGCCGATGCGCTCGAGCCCGAACGCGATCGGCGGCAGCTCGCGCGTGCGCGCGATCTGGCTGGCACCGTCGCCGGTGGTGCGATCGGCCTCTCCGACGGCCACCGTCAGGCTCCCTCTCGCGCGTGGCGATGCATTCTCGTCAACCGCACCCTATCAAAGCAACCCGGACGGCAGCCGGCCGTTCGGGTCGATGGCGAGGTATTCGGGCTTGCGCGCTCCCGCCGGCCCGATCTCGATCGGAACGTGCTCGTAATCGAGGCCGAGTTCCTTCGCCATCCAGATCGCGCGAAACGCCCGCGTTCTGGCGACGCCGTAGATGCGCAAGCGGGACATTGCGTGAACTCCCCGGCCCCCGAATCCGGCACCTTATTGCCCAGATAGCCATCGAGGGCTAGCACCAAATCGGCCACGTTCCGCGGCGTCGGAGAGCGCCCGTCCTTGCTGCGTCGGCGCCGCAGCGGCACTACGACGCCGTGGATGAAAGCGCGTTGCTGCTGACTCTCGAAATGGCGCTCGGCGTTGCCGCCCTGGTGCTGGGCGTGCCGCCCGCGCTGTCGATCATGCACCGGGTCGGCGGCGTCTTGCTGCTCGCCGTTGCCTTCACCCTCGCGCCATCGCGGTCGCCGCGCCTTTTGCCTAAGAGCATGATCCCGAAAAGTGGACACCGGTTTTCGGAAAAGATCATGCTCCAGCAATAGGCAAAAGCGGGATGACGATTCGAAGAAAAGTCATCCCGCTTTTGCGTCCGCGATCGCTTGCCACACCGTGAACGGCGTCGCCGGCATCTTGATGTCGCGCACGCCGTAACCTTTCAGCGCGTCGATGATGGCGCTGACCACGACCGCGAGGGTCGGGGTCGTTCCGCCTTCGCCGCCGGCCTTGATGCCGAGCGGATTGGTGGGCGAGAGCACCTCGACGATCTCGGTCTTGAACGACGGCAGGTTGTCGGCGCGCGGCACCCCGTAGTCCGTCAACGAGCCGCACAACGGCTGGCCGGAATCCGGGTCGATGAAGCATTGCTCCCACATCGCCTCGCCGACCCCCTGGGCAATGCCGCCGTGGGTCTGGCCGTGCACGATCATCGGATTGATGCAGCGCCCGACGTCGTCGACCGCCGCATAGCGGGTGATGTCGACCCAGCCGGTCTCCGGGTCGACCTCGACCTCGCACACGGCGCAGCCGTTGGGAAACACCGGATCGTGCATCTCGTTGTCGGCTGCGGCGGCGAGCGCGCCCAGGTCGCGAAGCGCGGCCTCCTTCGCCAGCTCGAGGAAATCGAAGGTGCGATTGCTGGACGGGGACGCAAACCGCCCGTCGGCGAACGTGATCGCATCGGCCGACGTATCGAGCAACGTCGCCGCCATGCGCTTGCCGTTGGAGACCAGGTTGGCGGCCGTCTTCGCGAACACGGTCGCCGCGTGGCGCATGGAGCGGCCCGAGTGGGAGCCGCCGCCAACGCTGACCACGTCGGTGTCGCCGGCGACGATGTCGATGCTCTCGACCGGCACGGCCAGGAGATCCGCCATCACTTGCGCGAAGCTCGTCTCGTGTCCCTGGCCGCTCGCCTGCGTGCCGATGACGACGGTGACGCGGCCCGCGGGCGTGACCGTGACCTCGGCGCGTTCGTTCGGCGCGCCGATCGACGACTCGACGTAATTCGCCAGGCCGAGGCCGAGCAGCCGGCCGCGCCGCTTGGCCTCGCGCCGGCGCGCCGCGAAGCCTTTCCAGTCGGCGATGCGCATCGCCAGGTCCATGTTGGCGGCGTACTGCCCGCTGTCGTAGGGCGCGCCCACCGCGTTGGTGTACGGCATGGCGTCCGGCCGCACCAAGTTGCGCCGGCGCAGCGCCACGCGGTCGAAGCCCAGGTCCTCCGCCGCCCGGTCGATCAGGCGCTCGATCGCATAGGTCACCTCTGGGCGGCCCGAGCTGCGATAGGCGTTGGTCGGTGTCGTAGTGGTGAACACGGCGCGCGAGCGCAGCGTCGCGGCCGGGATCGCGTAGGAACCGGTGACCAGCGCCGAGCCCTTGCCGAGCGGCGAGAGCGACACGCAGCGGGCGCCGACGTTGCTGATGTTCGAGGCGCGCAGGGCCAGGAAGCGGCCGTCGGCGCGCAATGCCAGCTCGACCTTGGTGACGAGGTCGCGGCCCTGATAATCGCTCAGGAACGCCTCGGAGCGCGTCGCCGTATATTTGACCGGCCGGCCGAGCTTGCGCGCCGCCCACAGCGCCAGGCCGAACTCCACGTAGACCCGGTTGCGCGCGCCGAAATTGCCGCCGACGTCGTAGGACACGACGCGCAATTGCTCCGGCGCGATGCCGAGCACGGCGGCAAGCTCGCGCTTCTGCCGTACCGCGCCGCCGCTGCCGGCATAAAGCGTGTAGCGGTCGGCGGCCGCGTCGTAGTGCGCGAGCGCCGCGCGCGGCTCGATCGTCACCGCCGTGACCCGGCCGATGTGGGTCTGCATGCCGACCACGTGGTCGGCGGCCGCGAACGCGCGCTCCGTGGCGGCGCGGTCCCCGAACGCGGTGTCGACCAGCACGTTGTCCGGCGCCTCGTCCCATACCGTCGGCGCGCCCGGCCCACTCGCGGCGGCGGCATCCGCCACCCAGGCCAGTTCCTCGTAGGCGACCGCGACCGCCTCCGCCGCGTCGAGCGCATGGTCGCGCGTGTCCGCCACCACCATGGCGACGGCTTCGCCGACGTGGCGCGCCTTGTCGGCCGGCAGCAGCGCATGCGGGCCGATGAAGACCGCGCCGCCGCCGGGGCCGGTGAGCTTCAGGTCGGTGCGCGTCTTCGGCAGCGGATCGTGCGGAATGGGCCTGAGGCCGTCGGCGAGCAGGTCCGCGCCCGTGAACACGCCGAGCACGCCCGGCAGCGCGCGGGCGCGCGCCGCATCGATGCGCAGGATGCGCGCATGCGGGTAAGGCGAGCGCACCATCGCCGCGTAGGCTTGCCCGTCGAGGCTGAAGTCGTCGCTGAACCGGCCGGCGCCGGT
>DASZJC010000584.1:0-2546 GCA_035948495.1 Xanthobacteraceae bacterium
CCCACCCCGGATCAAGTCCGGGGCAGGCTTTCGCCGGAACATGCGCTATTCGGTCGATGGCTTGATGCTTGCGGCGCGCTCGACGTAGTCGGCGAGCCTATCCCAGCGCTCAGCCATCAGTAGAAGCGCGGCTTTGATTTCCGGAGATGTTGTAAACTTGAGGGCTTCCAGGCATTCGGCAGCATACTTTCGATACTCGACTGCCGTCGTCATCGGCTCCCCCTACTATGTACTTTGACATATTTCGGGAACCGCAGATTCGTTCCGTCCGCTGTGCAAATTAAATTTCGTCAGTGCCCGCAAAAGGGGCCGCGGGGGGCAAAACCGGCCAGACCGGATCCCGGTCGAGTTGAGGCACAACCTCTCGCTCGTCATGCGCCGGCTCGACCGGCGCATCCAGTAATCACCGTCGATGCGGTGGGCACGGCCGTGCCCCACAAAACACTCGCGGATTACTGGTGCCGCGAACCCGAAGTTCGCATCACATCGCCGCAAGTACGGTTGCGAACTTCGGGTTCAAAAAGCGGCACCAGAATCATAGAGTTGCCAGTGTCCCTTTGATTCCGAAGTTCGCATCAGAGGGTCCAGCAAGGTTATGCGAACTTCGGAATCGGGACACTGGGTCGCCCGCTTTCGCGGGTGACGACGGCGGTATGTGACTCCATCCGACTGGAATCCGCTCTAGCTCCCCTGGCTCCCCGCCGCCTCAGTCGGCGGCCTCGTTCGGGTAGCCGGCGATCTCGACCAGGTTGCCGTCGGGGTCGCGGCAGTACACCGACGTCATCGCTCCGAGCGCGCCCGTGCGCTCCATCGGACCCGCGGTGACGGCGACGCCGCAGGCGCGCAGGTGCTCGATCACGCTGCGCGGATCGGCGGCCGATATGAAACACAGGTCGAGCGAGCCCGGCGCGTCGACGGCGCCGGTCTCCCAGCCGGCCGCCCCGGTCGGCCGCAGGTTGATCTTCTGGTTGCCGAATTTGAGCGCCACGCGGCCGACCGGCCCGAAGGCTTCGCGCCGCATGCCGAGCACGCGCACGTACCAGGCCGCCATGGCGTCCACGTCGCGGCAATTGAGCACGACGTGGTCGATGCGATCGATGGTGAAGCTCATGCGCCCGATCTAGCGCGTGTTTGCCCAGGGGTCGTACTTCTTGTCGGGCAGCCGATCGAGGGACGACTTGTATTCCTTCTCGTTGGCCCGCTTCTTCGGCGGTTCCTTCGGCCCCGTCGCTGCATCCCCCCTCTTGGCGCCTTCCACCATGCCCTGTAGCGCCTGCGCCTGGGCGCCCGCCGTCATCGCGACGATCGCCAGGGCAACCAGCAAGCCGCGCATCGGGCTCCCCCATCGATTTTCCTGCGACCTCATCATCGCCTTCCCAATATGGTGTTTTTGCGGGGCCGGTGCCGGCCGCTTCCGGCCCCGAGGCCGAATACCATACGCCGGCCCGCACGGCCACCGCTTGCCTCCCCGCTTCGACGCCCGCACCTCATGCGCCCACGGGCGCGGCGTCCTTGACGCAAGGCTTGCGCCCGCCGTGGTGCAGCTGTGCGGACGTCCGCAATCGCGCGCCGAGCGAAGCGGCCCTCTCCCGCCGGTTTCGAATTGCCCGGGCGGCTTTCCGCAGCTAGGCTCGCAAGCGCAAAAAAAGGGCGACGCATTGAACGAACGGAGGACCACATGCGCAAGCTGTCGACCGCCATTGTCGCAACGGCCATTCTCGTGGCGGGCTCCATCGCCTTCACCGCCGAGGCGCAGACGTGGCGCGGGAGCACGACCCTCAATGGCGCGGTGCAGAATTTCACGCCCATCCACAAAGCCGCCTGCGGCGGCCGGTGGGGCGCGCGCTGCCCGCCGGGCCGGCATTGGTGGTGCGGCCCGCGCGGCTGGTGCCGCTGCGTGCCCTGCTGAGTGCCGGAATCTCGCAAGAACGATTGCTCGGGGCCGCCGCTCTCGGCGGCCTCGCCGTTTATGCGGCGAAAAAAGCGAATAGCGAGTAGCGAGTAGCGAGTGGTGAGGAAGCAAAGCGCGAAGTTGCCAAGGCGCTATTCGCCATTCGCCAATGGCTACTCGCTACTCGCCCGCGCGCGACAGCCGATCCGTGCCGAGCGCAAGTCCCGGTGCACAGGGGCGACCTGAGTGCACCGGGACCGCTCGATGCTTCCCCGGGCGGGAGTGAAGGGGACGCCCGGTTCGGCCCCCTTGTAATCCGCAGGGCCGATGATTCCTGCGCAGGTCGGAGGACGGATAACGCAGGATGCAGGACGGACAGCCTGACGGGGCCCGCGTCGAGCGAGCGCAAACAGGGTCTTCCGGCAGCCGGCGCCGGCGCGTTACGTCAGCGGCAGGTGCGGATGTGCTCGGTGCGGACCGCGCGCTCCCCCGCCGCCGCCTCGGGCGAGTTCCCCAGGCACCAGTCGTAATGGACGCGAAAATCCGACGACCAGCGGTTTCCTTCCATGCCGCGCCGGCAGCGCGGTATGGCGAGCGCGCCGCGCACCTGGTTGAGCGCCGCGTTGGCATACTCGCGGCA
Organism: Xanthobacteraceae bacterium; assembly: GCA_035948495.1. Classification (GTDB taxonomy): domain Bacteria; phylum Pseudomonadota; class Alphaproteobacteria; order Rhizobiales; family Xanthobacteraceae; genus AP-16. Next base: position 2,532 of record DASZJC010000584.1, read on the forward strand.
GAACCCGGGCGGCGC
>DASZJC010000585.1:0-3261 GCA_035948495.1 Xanthobacteraceae bacterium
GGGGGCAAACTCGCGGCCGGCCCATATTGTCATGTATCTCCGTACCGCAGTGGGCCGGACGTGCTATCCTTTGAGTATTGAAGATATGGGCCTCAGCCAGGAAGGGAGTTGGCATGAGGCGACGCGAGTTCATCACACTCATCGGCGGCGCGGCAGTCGCTTGGCCGCTGTCGGCACGCGCGCAGCATCCGTCTGCCATGCGGCGCATCGGCGTGCTGATGGGCATTGCTGAGAACGACACGGACGCAAAACCGCGCGCCACGGCCTTTGAGCACGGGTTGCAGGAGCTGGGATGGACTGAAGGTCGCAACGTCCGCATCGAATATCGTTGGGCGGCCGCTGATTTCGAGCGCATGCGCGCCTACGCGGCGGAACTCGTCGCCTTGGCGCCGGACCTGATCCTGGCCAACTCGACGCCCGTGGTAGCGGCTTTGCAGCAAGCAACCCGCGACATCCCGATCGTATTCGTGAATGTCGTCGACCCGGTCGGCAGCGGCTTTGTCGCCAATCTGGCGCGGCCCGGTGGCAACATTACTGGTTTCCTTATTTTCGAGTTCTCTATGGGCGGCAAGTGGCTGGAGACGCTCAAGCAGGTCGCACCGCGCGTCAAGCGTGTCGCGATGATCTTCAACCCGCAGACGGCACCCTTCGGCGAATCCTTCGCGCGGGTCGCCGAAGCTGCCGCGCCCGCGTTCGCCGTCGAGATGGTCTCCGCCATGGTCCGCGACAGCGCCGAGCTGGATGGCGCGGTCGCTTCGTTTGCGGGCAAGCCCGACGGCGGCCTGATCGTCCTGCCTGACCTCTTCAACACAGACCATCGCGACACAATTGTTGCGCTGGCGGCCCGGCACCGCCTGCCGGCGGTCTATCCGTTTCGCTATTTCGCCGCGAGCGGTGGACTCGTCTCCGACGGCGTTGACGGGAATGATCTGTTCCGGCGCTCGGCATCCTACGTCGATCGCATCCTCAATGGGGAGAAGCCAGCTGACCTTCCCGTGCAAGCGCCAAGCAAGTACGAGCTGGTGATCAACCTTAAGACTGCCAAGGCCCTCGGCCTCACCGTTCCGCTGCCGGTGCTCGCCCGCGCCGACGAGGTGATAGAGTAGCGCTATGAAGGACGACTCGTCCAACGTCACCGCCGCGGCGACCGGTCCCCCGGAAGTCCGGGGACGGCTGTTCTTCAAGTACGTCGCGCTGTTCGTGGCGGTGGTGAGCCTCGCCCTGATCGCGGTCGGCCTGCCGGAAATCTGGCTCTCCTACCAGGAGCACAAGGACGCGCTGATCCGCATTCAGCGCGAGCAGGCGGAGGCGGCGGCCGCCAAGATCGGCCAGTTCGTCAAGGAGATCGAGGGCCAGATCGGCTGGACCACCCAGTTGCCGTGGAGCGGGGGCGCGCTCGAGCAGCGCCGGTTCGATGCCTTGCGCTTGCTCCGCCAGGTGCCGGCCATCACCGAATTGACGCAGCTCGATGCCGCGGGGCGCGAGCAGCTGCGCGTGTCGCGGCTTGCCATGGACGTGGTCGGCAGCGGCGCCGATTTCTCCAAGGACCCGAAGTTCACCGAGGCCGTGGCGCACAAGATCTATTACGGCCCGGTCTATTTCCGCCGCGAATCCGAGCCCTACATGACGCTGTCGATGGCCGGGACCCGCCGCGATTCCGGAGTGAGCGTGGCGGAGGTCAACCTCAAGTTCATCTGGGACGTAGTCTCCCAGATCAAGGTCGGCGAGCGCGGCAAGGCCTACGTGGTTGACGCCCGCAGCCGCCTCATCGCCTACCCCGATATCAGCCTGGTGCTGCGCAACACCGACCTCTCGCGCCTGGCGCAGGTGCGGGCCGCCCGATCCGGCGGCGCCGGCCAGGCGGACGACCAGGTGCGCGAGGCCGAGGACATCCAGGGCCGCCGGGTGCTGACCGCCCACGCGCCGGTGGACCCGCTCGGCTGGCTCGTGTTCGTCGAGTTGCCGTACGAGGAGGCCTACCGTCCGCTTTACGCCTCGGTCGAGCGCTCCGGCGTGGTGCTGCTGGGAGCGCTCGCGCTGGCGATACTCGCCGGCATGCTGTTGGCGCGCCGGATGGTGGTGCCGATCCGGGCGTTGCGCGCCGGCGCTGCGCGCATCGGCGGCGGCGATCTTTCCCAGCGTATCGCAATCAAGACCGGCGACGAGCTGGAAAGCCTTGCCGACCAGTTCAACGACATGGCCGGACGGCTGCAGGAGTCCTATGCGGACCTCGAAGAGAAGGTCGAGGTGCGCACGCAGGAGCTCGCGCGTTCGGTCAACGAGCTGCAGGCGCTGGGCGAGGTGAGCCAGACCATCAACTCGACCCTCGACGTCGAGAACGTGCTGCGCACGATCGTCACCAAGGCGGTCGAGCTGTCGCTGACCGATGCCGGAGCCATCTACGTGTACGAGGAAGCGCGCGACGAGTTTCGGTTGCGGGCGACCTACGGCATGAGCGAAGCCATGATCGCGGCGCTCACCGATCGCCACGTCGGGATCGGCGAGACCCATATCGGCGATGCGGCGAGACGGCGCGAATCGATCCAGGTCGCGGACCTGAGCGGCGAAACACCGTCTCCGGTCAACGCCATCATCCTGGGCGCCGGCTACCGGGCCCTGCTGATCGTCCCGTTGCTGCGGCCCGACCACATCGTCGGCGCGCTGGTTGTCCGTCGTAAGGAGCCCGGCGAGTTCCCGAGGTCCACGATCGACCTCCTGGAAACCTTCGCCGATCAGTCGGTGCTGGCGATCCAGAACGCCCGCCTGTTCCGCGAGATCGAGGAGAAGGGCCGTGAGCTCGAGCTCGCCAGCAGGCACAAATCGCAGTTTCTCGCCAATATGAGCCACGAGTTGCGCACACCCATGAACGCCATCCTCGGCTATACCGAGCTTATCCTCGACAACATCTACGGCGAGGCGCCGGAGAAGGTGCGCGCAGTGCTCGAACGCGTGCAGAGCAACGGGCGCCATCTGCTGGGGCTGATCAACGACGTGCTCGACCTCTCGAAGATCGAGGCCGGGCAATTGACACTCTCGCTCAACGATTATTCGCTCAAGGACGTGGTGCAGAGCGTGTTTTCCGCGGTCGAGTCGCTGGCGACGGCGAAAAAGCTTGCCCTCAAGGTCGAGGCACCGGCCGTGCTTCCGCCGGGCCACGGGGACGAGCACCGCATCACCCAGGTCCTGCTCAACCTGGTGGGAAACGCGATCAAGTTCACGGAGACCGGTGAAGTGGCGATCAACGCCTCGGCGCAGAACGGC
>DASZJC010000586.1:0-6059 GCA_035948495.1 Xanthobacteraceae bacterium
GGGTTTCCCTTGCAGACCGCCGACCGGCGCGGACGACCGCGACTGCGGACTTTCAATCCTCGCTCAGGGCTCCGTCGAGGAGCCGCTTGCACTCATCGAGTTCGTGGAGCGTCGCCCGTAGCGCGCGCAATTCGTCGAGCGACAGATTTTCCTGAAGCGATGCCGCCCGCTGGGCCTCGGCGGAACCGCCGGGCTGATGGGCGCCGGGCTCCGCTGCGCTGCGCGCGAGCGTGGATTCGCCCACATCGGCGGTCATCGGCTCGACCCGTCCGACGTCCCGGCGTTCCGGCGGCGGCCCATTGACTTCGCCGCCGAGCAGCGAGGGCAGGATGCCGAAGAACCCGCGGCCCCGCCCGGTTTCCTCTTCGGGAACGCCGTTATCTGCTGACAGCCCGCCGGAGGCCGAGCCGGCGCCGATCTCTTCGGCGTGGCCCGGCGCACGCACGGGCTGCGGGGCCCCGCTGCGCCAGACGGCTTGGACGAACTTGACGCCTTCGTCCTTGAGCAGGCGCTGAACGCCGCGGATCGTATAACCCTCGCCATAGAGCAGGTGGCGGATGCCGCGCAGCAGATCGACGTCCTCCGGCCGGTAATACCGGCGGCCGCCGCCGCGCTTCATCGGCTTGATTTGCGAGAATCGGGTTTCCCAAAACCGCAGCACGTGCTGCGGCAGGTCCAAGTCGTCCGCGACCTCGCTGATGGTTCGAAATGCGTCGGGTGCCTTGTCCACGCCGCGTACTCCCGGGCTCCCGAAACTCAGCCTACTTGCGTGCGCCGTCGTGTCCTGAGTTGATGCGCGTTTTCAGGATGGCGGACGGCTTGAACACCATGACCCGGCGCGGCGAGATCGGTACTTCCTTGCCGGTCTTGGGATTGCGGCCGATCCGCTGGCCCTTCTTGCGTACCACGAACGAACCGAACGAGGAAAGCTTCACGGTTTCGCCGCGCTCGAGACAATCTGTAATCTCTTTAAGCACCAGTTCGACCAACGTTGCCGACTCGGTCCGCGACAGGCCGACCTTCTGGTAGACCGCCTCGCACAGGTCGGCACGCGTCACCGTTTTCCCAGCCATCGCCCAGCCCCGCTATCGGCGATCAACGTATCCCTCTGAATTTTCGACGATATTCACATGTGTCCGCACGGTCAACGGCCCTCAGCCGGAAACCTGACGATCGATCTTACCATCGAAGCATGACCGCACCCCAGGTAAAACCGCCGCCCATTGCCTCCAGCAGGACCAGGTTTCCCGGCCGGATGCGGCCGTCCGCAACGGCGACCGCGAGCGCAAGCGGTATCGATGCGGCCGACGTGTTGCCGTGTCGGTCGACGGTAGCGATCACCTTGGCCGGGTCGATGCCCAGCTTGTGCGCCGAGCCGTCGATGATGCGCTGGTTGGCCTGATGCGGCACGAACCAGTCGATGTCGGCGGCGCCGTATCCCGTCGCCTTGAACGCGTCCTCCACCACGTCGGTGATCATGGCCACCGCGTGGCGAAACACTTCGCGACCTTCCATGCGCAAGTGCCCGACCGTGCCGGTCGAGGACGGACCGCCGTCGACGTAGAGCTTCATCTTGTAGCGGCCGTCGGAACGCAGGTGCGAGGTGAGGATGCCGCGATCCGCGCGCGTGCCCGGCTGCGGCTGCGCCTCGATCACCAGCGCGCCGGCACCGTCGCCGAACAGGACGCAGGTGCCCCGGTCGGACCAGTCGAGAATGCGCGAGAACGTCTCGGCGCCGATCACCAGGGCGCGCTTGAACGTGCCGGCGCGCAGCAATCCGTCGACGGTCGCCAGCGCGTAGACGAAGCCGGAACAGACCGCCTGCAGATCGAACGCCGCCCCGTGCACGAGTCCGAGCCCGGCCTGCACCGACACCGCGGTCGCCGGGAACGTGTTGTCGGGCGTCGAAGTCGCAAGCACGATCAGATCGATCGTCTGTGCGTCGACGCGCGCGTCGGCGAGGGCCGCGCGCGCGGCTGCGAGCGCCAGATCGGACGTGTGCTCTCCCGGCGCCGCGATGCGCCGCTCGCGGATGCCGGTGCGCTGCACGATCCATTCGTCGGAGGTGTCGACGGTCGCGGCAAGATCCTGATTGGTGAGCACGCGCTGCGGCAGGTAGCTGCCGCAGCCGAGCACGACCGAACGCACGACCGTCACCGCGCGACCTCGCCGACGGCGGGAGCATGCGGCTCGCGGCGCCCGTAATGATCGAGCGTTTGTTTGATCTTTTCGAGGAGGCCGTGCCGCACCATGTCGTAGCCGAGCTCGACCGCCGCCGCGAACCCCTCGGCGTCGGTGCCGCCATGGCTTTTGATCACGATCCCGTTGAGGCCGAGAAAAACTCCGCCGTTCGCGTTGCGCGGATCCATCTTCTCGCGCAGCATGGCGAACGCGCCGCGCGCCAGCAGATAGCCGAGCCGCGCCCGCAAGGTGCGCTTCATCGCGTTCCTGAGATAAAGGGCGAACTGCCGGGCGGTGCCTTCCGCCGCCTTGATCGCGATGTTGCCGGCAAACCCTTCCGACACCACCACGTCCGCCGCGCCCTCGCCGATGTTGGTGCCCTCGATGAAACCGATGTAGTCCAAACCCGGCAGCTTCGCTTCGCGCAAGATGCGGCCGGCCTCGCGGACCGGTTCGAGCCCCTTCACTTCCTCGACGCCGATATTGAGCAGCCCCACGGTGGGCTGATCGAGGTCGAACAGGACGCGCGCCATGGCGCTGCCCATGACGGCGAGATCGACGAGATGCTCCGCGTCGGCGCCGATCGAGGCCCCCACGTCGAGGATGATCGACTCGCCCGTCAACGTCGGCCACAGCGCGGCGATGGCCGGCCGGCTGATGCCGGGCATGGTCTTGAGACCGAACTTCGCCATGGCCATCAGGGCGCCGGTATTGCCGGCGGAGACGACGACGTCGGCTTCCCCTCGTTTGAGCGCGTCGATCGCCAGCCACATCGAGGATTTCCATCGGCCGTGGCGCAGCGCCTGGCTCGGCTTGTCGTCCATCTTCACGGCGACATCGGTATGGACGAGGCGCGAGGCGGCCTTGAGGCCCTCCGTCAGCAGCGGAGCAATCGCCGCCTCGTCGCCGAACAGGAGGAACTCGATGTCCGAATGACGCCGCAGCGACAGTTCGGCGCCCGGCACGACCACCGATGCGCCCTCGTCGCCCCCCATGGCGTCGAGCGCGATACGGACCTTATCGGGCATGGATTGACCTTGGCGGCAGGCTCCGGGGCGCCGGAAGCCGCGTCGCGGGGCGCGGTGACCGGTCGCGGGACGGCGGACAATAGCGTGTCGGCGCGGCGACACAACACGATTGTGGCAGCCGCGTGCCAGTGTCCCGATTCCGAATTTCGCCCACCCTTGCGGCGCCCTCTGGTGCGAACGTCGGGTCCGCGGCACCAGCATGCCGCATGGCGAAGGAAAGGCCGATCAGCTGCGGCCTCGATCGCGGCCGGTGCGCAACGCCGCCAGGGCCGCGAACGGACTCGCGCCCGCATCGGCACTGGGCGGCAACTCGAACACGGCACCGGGCTTGCGCGGGTAAGGATCGATTCCGAGGATCAGGAACTCGGTGGCGACGGCCCCGAGATCGACCACGCCGTCGATCAGCACCTCGGGCGGCTCGGCCGCGTCGGCGCCCAAGTTCATCTCATGGCCTGCCGGCCCGCCGGCGGAGGCCGGCACGAACACCAGATCGATTCCTTCTTCGATCTCATTCTCGATCGGCTCGAGGGTCACGACGCACGTCTGGCGCACCGTCGCCGATACCGTTCCGACGACGCGCAGCCCATCGCGGCCATGGCGCGCGACATCGAACCCGGCAAACAGGTGCGGCACGCCATTCACCCCGGCGGCCGCCGAAACCGCCGCGCGCACGCTCGCGTCCGCTTCGAATTCAAGCCGCAGCCCCGTCTCCGGGATTTCATCGAGCCGGACGGGCACGCTCCACTGTTGCTTGGACCCTGTCATCGCTTGGCTCCCTGCGCGCCGTTTCACGCCGACGCGCTGATCATGCCGGGATCGGGAAAGGTCAGGACCGCCCGCGCAAACGCTCCGGCCTCCTGGCGGTCGAGGTCGTCGATCGCAACGCGCACGTAGCGCGCCAGCCGCCGGGCGCAGGCGGACGGGACGGCGGCCTCCGGAAAGATATTGCGCGCCAAAGCGGCCGCAAGCGGCTCCTCCTCCGGCCGGTCGATCGAATCATCATAGGCCGCCGCGCGACCGTAGAATGCCTCGGCTACCCGCCGCATGTGCTTCGGCACGGCAAGATCGCCGATGCCCATTTCCCTGAAGCTATGGTCCATGTCCCGGCAGAACAAGTCGAAGACCCCTTGACCCAGCCCGCGGATCGACGCCGGTTCCCGGCGCATGCGGCGCACGAACAGGACAAGGTGCAGAACCAGCATGTCGAACCGGCCGGCCAGCGTATCGGCCACGCCATAATCGGCGTAGAACGCGCGCGTCCGCGCCTGCGCCACGATCGCGCCATAGAGCCCGCGGATGGTGTCGGATCGGGGGCTGCGCGTCAGCCAGCGGAACAAGCTCGGCTCCTTCGGGGAAATCGGCTAGGCCTTTCGGAACGGGTCAAGCGTTGCAATTAGGCAAGGCGCGGGCTAGGTCAACGGCCGCGCGCGCCAGTCGGGGGGTATGGAAGCGATCGCATGGGTATCCGTGAGCCGCAGCCGGACCGTTGCAGGCGCGCAATCCGCGCATTGGCGATGCTCCTGATCCTGGGTGCGCCGCTGGGCGGCTGCTTCACCCAGACGTACCAGCGCGGCTACGTGCTCGCCGACGGGGCGCTCGAACAAATCCCGCTCGGCGCCACCCAGGAGCAAGTCCTGATCGTGCTGGGGACGCCTTCGACGGTCGCAACCGTAAGCGGCGAGGTCTTCTACTATATTTCCCAGCGCGGGGAGCAGACCGCTTTCATGCCGCAGAAGATCGTCGACCAGCGGGTCATTGCCGTCTATTTCGACAAGAACCGCCGCGTCGAGCGCCTCGCCAATTACGGCATGCAGGACGGGAAGATCTTCGACTTCGTCAGCCGCACGACCCCGACCGCGGGCCAGGAATTGAACTATCTCACCTACGTGTTCAAGATCTTCAGCCTCAACAAATAGCCGGCGGTATTTGCCGGGCATTTATCGGCGCACGTTCTTATCGGCGAACCGGTACCCACCCCGGATCAAGTCCGGGGCAGGCTTTCGCCGTAACGTGCGCTAACGCGAAAGCACCGCGAGCAACAGCAACGCCACGATGTTGGTGATCTTGATCATCGGGTTCACCGCGGGGCCCGCCGTGTCCTTGTAGGGATCGCCGACCGTGTCGCCGGTCACCGCCGCCTTATGGGCCTCGGAACCCTTGCCGCCGTAGTGGCCGTCCTCGATGTATTTCTTGGCATTGTCCCACGCGCCGCCGCCCGACGTCATGGAGATCGCAACGAACAGGCCGGTAACGATGACCCCGAGCAGCATCGCGCCCACGGCCGAGAACGCCGCCGACTTCCCGACGGGCCCCTGCCCGGCGATGAAGTAGATGGCGAAATACATGACGATCGGCGAGAGCACCGGCAACAGCGACGGCACGATCATCTCCTTGATCGCCGCCCGCGTGAGCATGTCGACGGCGCGGCCGTAGTCGGGCTTGTCCTTGTAGGTCATGATGCCCGGCTTCTCCTTGAACTGCCGGCGCACCTCTTCGACGATCGAGGACGCGGCGCGGCCGACCGCCGTCATGCCCAGCGCGCCGAACAGGTAGGGCAACAGCCCGCCGAACAGGAGACCGACGACGACGTACGGATTGTTGAGCGAGAAGTCCGGCGCCACGTCCTTGAAGAACGGGTGAGTGGCGGCGTGGGCGACGAAGAATTTGAGGTCCTCGTTATAGGCGGAAAACAGCACCAGCGCCCCGAGCCCGGCGGAGCCGATCGCGTAGCCCTTGGTGATGGCCTTGGTGGTGTTGCCGACCGCGTCGAGCGCATCGGTCGCCTTGCGCACCTCCTTGGGCAGACCCGCCATTTCGGCGATGCCGCCGGCATTGTCGGTGACCGGACCG
>DASZJC010000587.1:0-1553 GCA_035948495.1 Xanthobacteraceae bacterium
TCGCGCACGGTCGGCGGCAGATAATCGGCGAGCGTGGTGGTGAGCACGTTTCCGGTCGCATCGTAAACGATCTCCTCCAGCAGCGCGTTGCCGATCCCTTGCGCGATGCCGCCGTGGATCTGGCCGTCGACGATCATGGGATTGATGATGCGGCCCGCATCCTCCGCGGCGACGAATTTCTCGAGCGTGACGCGCCCGGTTTCCGGATCGACCTCGACAATCGCCACGTGGCAGGCGTTGGAGAAGGTGCCGGGCGGATCGTAGGTCGCGCTTTCGACAATGCCGGGCTCGATCTCGCCCTTGAAGCGATGCAGCTGATGATAGGCGGCGCGCGCCAAGGTCTCGATCGGCACCGAGCGGTCGGTGCCCGCGACCTTCGCGGCGCCCGCCTCCAGCACGATGTCGTCGGCCGACGCTTCCAGCAGATGGCCGGCGATCTTCGCGAGCTTGCGGCGCACCTTGCGGGCGGCCAACAGGCTGGCGCCGCCGGCGATCACCAGCGAGCGACTGGCAAACGTGCCGAACCCGTACGGCGTCCGATCGGTGTCGCCGTGCACGACCCGGATCATCTGCGGCTCGACGCCGATCTCGTCGGCGATGATCTGCGCCAGCGTCGTGCGCAGTCCCTGGCCGTGCGGGCTCGCGCCGATCCGCGCCTCGACGAAGCCGGACGGGTCCATGGCGATTTCGACCGTCTCCCACCCCGGCGTGATCTCCATGCCGCGCGCCGCGAACGCCGGCGTGCCGTAACCGGTGCGCTCGGAGAAGGTGGAGAGCCCGATGCCGAGATAGCGTCCGCGCGCACGCGCCTCCTGTTGGCGCGCGCGAAACGCCGCAAGCCCGACCGCTTTCACCGCAAGCTCCATCGTCTCGACGTAGGTCGCCTCGTCGAAGATGAGCCCCGTTGCCGACACGTAGGGGAACCGGTCGATGAGGTTGCGCCGGCGCAGCTCGCTCGGCTCGAGGCCGAACGCGGCTGCGGCGCGATCCATCAGCCGCTCGATCGCGAAGGTGATGACCGGCCGCGAGACGCCGCGATACGGCGCCATCGGGCAGGTGTGGGTCAGCACGCCGCGCGCCGTGCAGCGATAGGCGCGCACGTCGTAGGGGCCCGGCAATTCGGCCATGGCCATGAGCGGCTCGACCGCGCAGGTGGTCGGGAAGCACGAATAGGCGCCGACGTTGGCGGTCACGTCGGCCGAGAGGGCGACGAGCTTCGCGTCGCGGTCGAACGCGCCTTCGAGCGCGACATGCTGATCGCGGCTGTGGAACCCAGCGATCAGGTTCTCGCGCCGGTCCTCGCTCCAGGCGACCGAGCTTTGCAGCCGGCGCGCCAGCCACACCAGCAAAACATATTCGGGCGGGAGCGACATTTTCTGGCCGAAGCCGCCGCCGACGTCGGGCGCAACCACGCGCAGCTGCGCTTCCGGCATGCCGAGAAGGTCGGCGATGGCGGTCCGCGTCAGGTGCGGCATTTGCGTCGAGCACGTCAGCGTCACGCGGCCCGACGCAGGGTCGAACGCCGCGTGGCCGCCGCGCGGCTCGAGCGGCAT
>DASZJC010000588.1:0-3032 GCA_035948495.1 Xanthobacteraceae bacterium
CGGCGCCACCGCGGCGGCGCGTTCCGACCGGGCGACGGCGAACCACACCAGCGGGACGCACACTCCGCCCAGCATGAACGCCGCCGCGACGGCGATGACGGTTTTCCTCATCGCATGACCGCTGCAGTGCCCTGCAGCCCGCGCCTTAGAGCATGTCCCGTTCCTTCGGAATCGAGACATGCTCTAGAAACTATTGATTGGCGCATGTTCTTATCGGCGAACCGGTGCCCACTTCGCCGGAACATGCGCTAGTTGCTGGCAACGAACTGGCGCGCCGCCGCGAGCGCGGGCCGATCGGAATCGCTGCCGGCGGCGAGCGCGATCAGCTTCTCGTAATCGGCTTTTGCCGTCGCCTTGTCGCCCAGCGCCAGGGCGGCCTTGGCGGCGCCGGCAAAGCCGTTGAAGCGGTTCGGCTCCTTCACCATGGTCGCCTCGAACGCCGCCAGCGCCTCCTTCGCCATGCCGCGGTCGAGCAGCATGTCGCCGTAGAGTTCGCGCGCGGGCGCGAGCGGCCCCGGCGTGACCGGCGCTTTCTCGGTCTTGTCTTCGGCCTCGGCGGCGGCCTTCATCGCCGCGAGCGCGTCGTCGTGCTTGCCTTCCGCGTAGAGCATCCAGGCGTTCGCGATCTGGCGCTGGATGTCGACCTGATCGGACCAATAGGCGTCCTTGGCCTCGCGCAGCTTGTCGCGCAGCTCGACGAGCTTGGCGATGTCGGGCTTCGCCGCCGCGGGGTTGCCGGAGCGCGCCGCGCCGAGCGCGCGGGCAAAATGAGTGATCGCCATGACGTGGGGGAATCTGCTCGGCCGCACTTCAAGGGCGGCCGCTCCCTTCCAATCGCCGCGCTCGATCGCGTAGCGCGCCGGCGCGGCGGCGAGCGCGAACGAGCCGCCGTAGACGTCGGGATTGGAGTTCGTCACCAGCACCATGTCGTCGATGACGGCGTGCGCTTCGCGGTCGCGGGCGAGCTGCAGATAGGCGTAGACCATGTAGTCCATGGCGTGCAGCTGCTCGGTCGTTTCCTTGTCCGCCTTGGCGGCCTTGATCGAGGCGGTATTCGAGGCGATCGATTCCTTCCAGTACCCGACGCGCGTGAAGATGTGCGAGGGCATGTGCTGGGCGTGCGGCGCGGCCGGGGCGATCGCGGCGTAGCGCCGGGCGGCGTCCAGTCCCTTGGCGGCGATCGGCGGATAGTCGTAAAGGTGAATCAGATAGTGCGCGACGCCGGGATGATGCGGCTGGCGCTCGAAGATCGGCTCGAGGATCGCCGCGCCCTTGATCTGTTGGGCGTAGGTCTTGTCGGCGGGAGAAGCCGAGACGTTGAGCGTGATCGCGTAGAAGATCTGCGCCTCGTCGTCGTCGGGATATTTCCGCGCCAGCGCCTCCATCGCCTTAAGATAGGCCTGCAGGCGGGTGCGATAATCGATCTTGTCGTAGTCGGTATAGAGTACCGCCAGCGCGTCGATGTAGTCGCGTTCGCGCTCGCTCTTGGCGCCCACCGCCTTGGCCTTCTCGATCGCCGCGAGCGCCGGCGCGAGATTGGGCGCGGGCGGCGGGCCGTGCGGATTGTTCCACAGGCTCAGCGCAATGCCCCAATAGGCGATGCCGCACTCCGGATCGGCCTTGAGCGTCTCCTCGAAAATTTCCCGCGACGCCTTGTACCAGAAGGAATGCTGGTAGCGCATGGCGCGGTCGAAGCGCCGTTGCGCCGTCTCGTTGCACGAGGTTGCGAAATGGACCGTGCCGAGCTGCTGATCCGCGCTCTCCTGCGCGACTCCGGGCGAGGCGGGAAACCCAAGGATCGCGGTGCTTGCGACGGCGGCCGCCAACCGGGTTGCACGCATGATAGCCTCCCGCGCTAAGTCAAGAACGATGGTTTGAGGGTCTGGCGAGATTATGGATCGGCCGACGGCCCCGGTGCAAGCAGCGGCTCGGTCGAATCGTGGCGGCAGCAGGGCGACAGCGCGGTGCCGCGTGCTTGCGTGTTCGTTCCTCGGCATAAGATGAGGATAATTTCGCCGCGGCCTCTTGAAGGAATCGGCCGATCCGGCTGTCATGGGGCGCGATGAAGAAGAAGAAACGCCGCAACGGGTTCCGCTTCGACCTGAAGGTCGGCCGCTCGCGCACGGGCCTCGGGCTGTTCGCCCGGGAGCCGATCAAGCGCGGCGTGCGCATCGTCGAATACACCGGCCGCACCCTCAAGCCGGGCGAGGAATACACCAGCCGCAGCAAGTACCTGTTCGAGGTCACGCGCACCAAGACGATCGACGGTGCGGTCAAGTCGAACGCGGCGCGCTACATCAACCATTCCTGCGCGCCCAACTGCCGGGCGGAGAACACCGGGCGCCGCATCTACGTCGTGTCGCGGCGGCGGATCGAGCCGGGCGAGGAGCTGACCTACAACTACGGCAAGGAATATTTCGACGAGCACATCAAGCGGAAGGGCTGCCGCTGCACCAAATGCGAGCCGATCGAGCTTGTGCTGGATTGACACACGACCGCGGACGGACGACAGACGACGGATACAGGAAGCGTCACCTAGGCGCTCCGTTCTCCGTCGTCCGTCCTCTGATCGAAGGAAGCGCCCGTGCAGGACATCGCCTTCTGGCCGGCGAAGCGGCTCGCCGGCCATCTGCGCCGCCGCAAGGTCGGCTGCCTCGAACTGCTCGATCACTACCTGACGCGGGTCGAGCGCCATAACCCGCGGCTCAATGCTATCATCGCAACCGACATCGACGGTGCGCGCAAACGTGCACGCGCGGCCGACCGCGCGCTCGCCAAGGGCGAGGTGTGGGGCCCCCTGCACGGCGTGCCGATGACGATCAAGGAATCCTACGACGTGGCCGGGCTGCCGACCACCTGGGGCATGCCGGCGCTCAAGGACAACATCGCCGCCCGCAACGCGCTCGCGGTCGACCGCATGCTCGGCGCCGGCGTGGTGCTGTTCGGCAAGACCAACGTGCCGCTGATGCTCGCCGACTGGCAGAGCTACAACGACATATACGGCACCACCAACAACCCCTGGGACCTGCGCC
>DASZJC010000589.1:0-2101 GCA_035948495.1 Xanthobacteraceae bacterium
TCGCGCGTGCCACCGCGGCCATCGCCAGCGCGGCCGCGTCGGCGTTGCAGTCCGCGACCACGACGCCCGCCTCCTGCAGCTTGCGTACCTGCTCGGCGCGCGGCTGCGGGTCGGCGTCGGTGCCGGTGACCGAGGCGACGATGAGCGCGCCGTCGCGGCGCCCGGCAAGCGTCCGCGCCAGGTGCCCGGCCGGATCGGGATGGGCGCCGTAGCCGAGCACGACGTCGAGGAGAACGACGCCCACGTGTGGATCGGCCAACGCCACCGCGAGCGGGGCATCGCGCACGGCGGGCTCGATCATCGGATGCGGGCGGCCGCGCGTGAACGCGTCGTCGCCGAGGTCGATCATGACGTGCCCGGCTGGCGCGCCGGTCAGCGCCGCCGCGCCCGGCACCGGCACGTTCGAGGCCACCGCAAGCCCGCCGGCCACGAACACGACCTGCGCCTCGGTGCACAGCGTCCCGCCGGCGAAGAGCCCGCGCACGTAAGCGCCGCGCGCCGGGTGCAGCGCCGGCAAGTCCGGACGGCGCGTCAGCGGTCGCCCGATGGCCAGCTCGGCCGCCGCCTTGAGGGTCACGGCCGCACGCGCGTTCCCCGGCAGCGGCAGACTCGCGGCGCCGATGAAACAGACCGTGCAGGGCTTCGCGCTCTTGCCGATGCGGTCGAGCACCAGTCGGGCGACATCGGCGGCCGGCGGCTTCGACACCAGCACGACGTGCGCGGTCGCCGCATCGGCGTCGAGCGCGTCGATCGCCATGAGCGTGGTGATCGCGCCGACCTCGGCCTTGAGGTCGCGCCCGCCGGTGCCGATCGCGTGGCTCACGCCGCGGCCGTTCCGCGCGATCAGGCAGGATATTTCCTGGATGCCGGTGCCCGAGGCGCCGATGATACCGATGTCGCCGCGCGGCACGACGTTGGCGAAGGCGAGCGGCAGGCCGGCGATGATCGCGGTGCCGCAATCGGGCCCCATCACCATGCGGCCGCGCTCGCGCGCCTCGCGCTTGAGCGCGGCCTCGTCGGCGAGCGGCACGTTGTCGGAGAAGATCATCGCGTTGAGGCCGAGGTCCAAGGCCTTGCGCGCCTCGGCGACGGCGAAGTCGCCCGGCACCGAGATCAGCGCCAGGTTGGCGTCGGGCATTTCGCGCAGCGCCGCGCGGATGCTGCGCGGGGAATCAAACAAGGCGGGCGCGCCCGGCACGCCGGGCCGGTCGAGCAGGCGGCGCGCCGCTTCGAGCGCCGCCGCGCCGGCGGCGGCATCGATCGCGCGCAGCGCCAGGATCAAGTCGCCCGCCTCAGCCGTCGCGCCCTCGGGGCCGAGGATGCCGGCCTCGCGCAGGATCTCCTTGTTGGCCGGGGTGCCGGTGATCAGCCCGGCCTCCTCGACGCCGGGCAGCGCCGCGATCTCGCGCGACATGCGCATCAGCACGATCGAGTCGAGGTAGGTCGCGCGGCGCACCTCGTTGAGGATCACGCTCATGCGACGCCCATGGTCTCGGCGAACGCGACGAGCGCGTCCTCGAAGCACTTGAGCGGCGCCTTGACGACGCCGGCGCCGACCTGGCCGACGCCCGGTTCGCGGTGGGCGATGCCGGTGTTGATGGTGGGCGCAAGACCGGTCTCGACCACGAGGCGGATATCGATGCCGGTCGGCACCCCGGCGAAATCCATGGCGGGAATGGTCCAGGCGGGATTGGTCCCGACCGTGATCTCCGCCATCGCGCGGGTGAAGGCGGCCGCCTGCGACGCACGGCCGGCGCCGACGTATCCCACCACGGCCGGCGCCGCCGCCATGGCAAAGCCGCCGAGGCCGACGGTCTCGACGATGGCGGAGTCCCCGATGTCCGGGTTGGCGTCGCGCTCGCTGTAGCCCGGGAAATAGATGCCGACCGGCATTTCGACCGGCGCGGTGAACCAGCGGTCGCCGGTGCCGGCGACGCGAATGCCGAAGTCGGTGCCGTTGCGGCTCATGGCGGTGACGACCGACGATCCGGCGATATCGAGCGCCGGGTCGGTGAGCGCCTTGCCCATCGCCATGGCGACGTTGAGGAAGAACTGATCGTTGCCGCCGATGAAGGCGAGGCAGGCGGCAAGCTCCTCGGTT
>DASZJC010000590.1:0-3214 GCA_035948495.1 Xanthobacteraceae bacterium
GACGAGACCCAGCCCTGCACCCACAATCCGCTCGGCGCCAAGGGCTGCGGCGAAGCGGGCTCGATCGCGGCGCCCGCGGCGCTCGTCAACGCGGTCATCGATGCGCTCTCGCCATTGGGCATCGCCGACATCGATATGCCGCTGACGCCGGAGCGGGTGTGGCAGGCCATCCAGGCGGCGAAAGCAAAGACCGAGTCATGATAGAGCGGCAGCAAATACCGGCGTCATCCTGAGGGCTCGGCGCGAAGCGCCGAGCGTCTCGAAGGATGGAAGCACACGCCGAATCTGTTGCCATCCTTCGAGACGCGCCCTGCGGGCGCTCCTCAGGATGACGTCCTGATTGTTTGAGCGCTCGAAACAAATAACGTGAACCTAAAGCTTGTACGCTCGCTTGGCGAGGCCGTAGGCAAGCTCGTGCGCGACTTCGTGCGCCTCGTCCTCGCCGAGCCGATGCGTCACCACGAGGTCGGCGAGATAGGCGCAATCGACGCGCCGCGCAGTGTCGTGACGCGCCGGGATCGACGGGAAGGCGCGGGTGTCGTCGTTGAACCCGACCGTATTGTAGAAGCCCGCCGTCTCGGTCGTCAGCTCGCGCAGGCGCCGCATGCCTTCCGGCGAATCGTAGAACCACCACGCCGGCCCCAGGCGCAGCGCCGGATAGTGCCCGGCGAGCGGCGCCAGCTCGCGCGAATAGCTCGTCTCGTCGAGGGTGAACAAGATCACGGTGAGCCTGGTCTCGTTGCCGAGGCGGTCGAGCAGCGGCTTGAGCGCGTGCACGTAGTCGGTGCGGGTGGGGATGTCGGCGCCCATGTCGCGGCCGAAGCGCGCGTGCACGCTCGGGTTATGGTTGCGCAGCGAGCCCGGATGGATTTGCATCACCAAACCGTCGTCGAGGCTCATGCGCGCCATCTCGGTGAGCATCTGGCCGCGGAAGATCTCGGCGTCTTCCGGCGAGCCGTCGCCGACGATGACTTTCAGAAACAGGCGCTCCGCCTCGACCGGCGACAGGTCCGCGGTGCGCGCGCTCGGATGGCCGTGATCGGTCGAGGTGGCCCCGAACTCCTTGAAATAAGCGCGCCGCTGGCGATGAGCGTCGAGATAGCCGTGCCAGGTGAGGGTGTCGAAGTTGGTGATCTCGCCGAGCCGCTCCACGTTCTCGCGGAATCCCTCGAACTGCGGATCGACCACCGGGTCCGGCCGATAGGCGGTGACCACGCGTCCGGCCCAGCCCGACGCGCGGATCGC
The DNA here is from genome assembly GCA_035948495.1 of Xanthobacteraceae bacterium. Classification (GTDB taxonomy): domain Bacteria; phylum Pseudomonadota; class Alphaproteobacteria; order Rhizobiales; family Xanthobacteraceae; genus AP-16. The sequence continues at coordinate 1,246 of DASZJC010000590.1, forward strand.
CCGGTGATGCTTGAGTTCGTCGAGCGGGCTCTCGGTGGTGGCGATCACCTCGATGTTGAAGCGCTCGAACAGGGCGCGCGGGCGAAATTCGGGCTTCGCCAGGCACTCGGAGATGCGGTCGAAATAATGGTCGGCGGTCTGCGCCGACAGGCGTACCTCGAGGCCGAACAGGTTGGCGAAGGCGTCGTCGAGCCACAGCCGGGTCGGGGTGCCGCGGAAGAGATGATAGCGCTCGGCAAATCGCCGCCAGATCTTGCGAGCGTCGGTCTCGACCGGTCCGCCGTCCCGGCGCGGGATACCCAAGTCTTCGAGCGGGACGCCCTGGCTGTAAAGCATGCGGAAAATGTAATGGTCGGGAATGACGAACAGCCGGGCCGGGTCGGGAAACGGCGCGTTCTGCGCATACCAGCGCGCGTCCGTGTGGCCGTGCGGCGAGACGATCGGCAAGCTCTTGATGCCGTCGTAGAGCCGCCGCGCCACCATGCGGGTCGCGAGGTCGGCGGGAAACAGCCGGTCCGCATGGGCGAGCGGCGAGGCGAGGGCGGTGACGCGGTTGGGCTTCATTGGTTTAGCGGCCGGGCCGAAGTGACGCGGGGCGAGGGCAGCATGGCGAACTTGGCCTGAGGGTCAAGCCTATGCGCTACTTCCAATTCTTTCGTCCCTCGCGTGCCCGCTTCGTCACGACCTCGACACGATTTGGCTTTTGACCTAGGGCGCCCGCGAGGGCTTCCCCGCCGCCCTCGGGTCTGGAGGTCCACGCATGCTCGCGTCCGTCCGCGCCGGCGTGATTGCCGCGCTCGTCACCCTTGCGTCCGCCGCCTCCTTCGCGGCCGACAAGCCGTTCCAGCGCGACGAACTCGCCGACGGCGCGATCAAGCTCGAAGCCCAGATCAAGGCGGAGGCCGGAACGGTCGCGAAACCGCTCGCCGCCCTGCGGCGTGACGCCGATACGGCGCTCGCCCGGCGCGACTTCCGCGCCGCCACCCAGACCCTCGGCCAGATCGTCACCGTGGCGCCGAACGAGGCGGCAAACTGGCTGCGGCTTGCCCGCGCGGTCATGCAGATCGGTCCGGCCGACGAGCGCGAGCGCACGACTTTGCTCGAGCGCGCTTCGGTCGCGGCCTATGTCGCCTACCAGCGCGCCGGCAACCGCAGCGAGGAGGCCGACGCGCTCGTTCTACTCGGGCGCACGTTCGCCGAGCGGAAACTGTGGCGCCCGGCGCTCGACAGCCTGCAGCTTTCGCTCGACCTGCGCGAGACGGCGGACGTGCGCGGCCTCTACGAGCAGCTGCGCGATCAGCACGGCTTCCGCCTGCTGGACTATTCGGTCGATTCCGACGCCGCTTCGCCGCGCATCTGCTTCCAGTTCTCCGAAGCGCTCGCGGGCAAGCGCGCCGACTATTCTCCCTTCGTGGCCGTGGCCGGCGAGGACAAGCCGGCGCTGAGCACCGACGACAAGCAAATCTGCGTCGAGGGCCTCAAGCACGGCGAGCGCTACACGATCACGTTGCGCGCCGGCCTGCCCGCGTCGGTGAAAGAGACATTGGCGAAGTCCGCCGACTTCAACATCTATGTGCGCGACCGCAAGCCGTTCGTGCGCTTCACGGGCAAGGCCTACGTGCTGCCCCGCAGCGGCCAGCGCGGCATCCCGGTGGTGAGCGTCAATACCCGGACCGTGAAGGTGGAGATCTATCGAATCGGCGACCGCAATTTGATCGACACGGTGCTCGGCCGAGATTTCCAGACCAACCTCTCCAGCTACGATCTGGAGCGGCTCGGAAAGCAGCGCGGCACCAAGGTCTGGACCGGCGAACTGAAGGTCGAGCCAACGCTCAACGCCGACGTCACCACGGCGTTCCCGATCGGCGAGGCGGTCGGCGACCTCAAGCCGGGCGTCTACGTCATGGCCGCGCAACCGGCCGGGCCGAAGGCCGACAACAATTATGACGAGATCGCGACCCAATGGTTC
>DASZJC010000591.1:0-7751 GCA_035948495.1 Xanthobacteraceae bacterium
GGTCATCAAGGCGGGCGGCGTCGTGGTCGCGACCATGCCGCTGCTGCGCGCGAAGGAGATCGGCTATGCGCTCGCCAAGGCGAAAATCCGCTTCGCGTTGTGCGACGCGCGCCTTGCCGACGAGATGGAGAAGGCGAAGGCAGCGGCGCCCGCGCTCGAACGCGTCGTCTACTGGGGCAGCCGCGCGCCCGACGCGCTCGAAACCCTGATGCGGAAGCCGGACTACGAGGCGTTCGCCGCCTGCGACACCGCCAGCGACGACGTCTGTCTGATCGGCTTCACCTCGGGCACGACCGGCGAGCCCAAGGGCACCATGCATTTCCACCGCGACATGCTGGCGACCTGCGACACCTATGGGCGCCACGTGCTGCGCGCCGGCGCGTCCGATCGCTTCATCGGCTCGCCGCCGATCGCCTTCACGTTCGGGCTCGGCGGACTGGTGCTGTTCCCGTTGCGCGTCGGCGCCTCGTCCGTCTTGCTGGAACGGTCGACCCCGGACGATCTCGCCACCGCGATCGCGCTGTGGCGGTCGACCATCATGTTCACCGCGCCCACCGCCTATCGGGCGATGCTGGCGAAGATCGGCCAGCACGACATTTCCTCGCTGCGCAAGTGCGTGTCGGCGGGCGAGGCGCTGCCCAAGTCGACGTTCGACGCCTGGCACGTGGCGACCGGTCTCAAGATCATGGACGGGATCGGCGCGACCGAGATGCTGCACATTTTCATCGGCTCGCCCGAGGAGGACGTCCGTCCCGGCGCCACCGGCCGGCCCGTGCCCGGCTACGAGGCGAAGGTGGTCGACGAGAGCGGCCGCGAGGTGCCGCCCGGCACGACCGGGCGCCTCGCGGTGCGCGGGCCGACCGGATGCCGCTATCTCGCCGACGAGCGCCAGCGCAAATACGTGGAGAACGGCTGGAACGTCACCGGCGATACCTACCTGATGGATGCGGACGGCTGGTTTTGGTACCAGGCGCGCTCCGACGACATGATCATCTCGGCGGGCTACAACATCGGCGGCCCCGAGGTGGAGGCGGTGCTGCTGGACCATCCCGCGGTCGCCGAATGCGGCGTCGTCGGCGCCTCCGATACGGAGCGCGGGCAGATCGTGAAGGCCTACGTGGTGCTCCGCTCCGGCCACACCGGCGACGCGGCGATGACGCGCACGCTGCAGGATCACGTCAAGGCGACGATCGCGCCTTACAAATATCCGCGCGCGATCGAATACGTCGCCAGCCTGCCGCGCACCGAGACCGGCAAGCTGCAGCGCTTTGCGCTGCGCCGGCTGGCGGCCGAGGGCACCGGCCACAAGCTCGCGTCGTGAGGAGACTCGCCTTGCCCAACCCATCGATCGGCAAATCGCCCGCCCACACGGTGCTGCAGCCGGCCGGCTGGCCGGCGCCCAAGGGCTACGCCAACGGCATCAAGGCGCGCGGAGAAATGGTGTTCGTCGGCGGGATGGTGGGATGGGACGAGCACGAGCGCTTTCCGGCGGGATTCGTCGCCCAGACGCGGCAGGCGCTCATGAACATTCTGGCCGTGCTGGCCGAAGGCGGCGCCGGACCGCAGCACATCGTGCGCATGACCTGGTACGTGCGCGACATGGACGAGTACCTCGCCGCGCGCCCGGAGCTGGGCAAGGTCTACCGCGCGACCATGGGCCGGCATTTCCCCGCGATGGCGCTGGTCGAGGTGCGGCGGCTGGTCGAGCCGGACGCGCGCCTCGAAATCGAGGCGACCGCCGTGGTTCCGCAGGGCTGAGCGCGTAGCGCCGTTCCTTTCCGCGTTCCCCGGGCGCGCCGCAGCACGAAGTGATGCGGCGCAGACCCGCCCAGGGGCCGCCAGCGTGGACCCCGGGTCTGCAGCGCACCACTGCGCTTTGCTCCGTGCTGCACTGCGCCCGGGGAAAGCGCCCGCCGGGAGAGGTGAAGAAGAAGCCGTGTAACCCATTGTGAAATAATGGCCGCTATGGTGGCCGGATGAACGTCCACGCTACCCGCGATGCCGCCCGGATTCGGGCCTGCGCGCCCGACGACATACCGGCGGTCGCGGGGTTGTTTCAGCGCACGTTCCGCGATCCCCGGGTCGCGGCGCCGGCGTCGCTGACGTCCTACCTGCGCGAGCTTTATTTCGACCATCCGTGGCGCGATCCCGAACTGGCATCGAAAGTGTTCGTGGCGGACGGCGCCGTGGGCGGCTTCATCGGCATCCTGCCGCTGCGCCTGGCGTTTCGCGGCGCAACCATCCGCGCCGCGGTGGCGGGCTCGCTGATGGTGGACAAGCCGCAGGAGAACCCGCTGGCGGGCGCGCGGCTGCTGCGCGCCTATCTCGGCGGCCCGCAGGACCTTTCGCTCAGCGACAGCGCCAACCCGATCTCGCGCGGCATGTGGGAACGGCTCGGCGGCAAGACCATGCCGACCGAGAGCATGGAGTGGGTGCGGGCGTTCCGCCCGTTCTCGACGGCGCTCGCGCTCGCCGGCGACGCGGCGCCGCTGCTGCGGCTGGCGCGGCCGGTCGCCGCCATGGCCGACGGCATCGCCGGCCTGATCGAGCACGATCTGCTCCGATTCAAGCCGGCCGACACGGCAGCGCACGAGGTCGCGGCGAGCGACGAGGACCTGATCCGCCTCATTCCCGAACTGGCCGCAACCTATGAGGTGCGGCCGGCATGGGAGCCCGCGAGCTTGCGCTGGATCCTGGCCCATGCAGCGGGCAAGAACCGTCACGGCCCCATGGTCCGCCGCATCGTGCGCGGCAAGGATGGGCGGCCGCTCGGGTGCTACATCTATTACGGCCGGCGCGGTGGCGTCGCCTGGGTCCTGCAACTCTTGGCGGACCCGAACGGCATCGAGCCGGTGCTCGACAGTCTGTTCGCGAGCGCGTTCGCGCTGGGCTGCGTCGCGGTGCGCGGCCGCACCCAGGCGCGCCTGCTCGATGCCCTGCAACGACGGCACTGCCTGTTCTTCCACCGCTCCGCGACCGTGGTGCATTCGACCAATGCCGAGCTGGTCGCGGCGATCCGCGGCGGCGAGGGCCTCGTCACCGGATTATCGGGCGACGCGTGGACGCGGCTGATTGGCGATACGTTTACCTAGATTACCAACCAAACATTAAGCACAACGCATCAAATTTTCTTCGAAAAGTTTACGCCATCTCCGAACCCTTCCGCTATCAAGTCCTGCGGGGCCGGGACGACACGTTCCGGCGATAAACAATTGTGCGCGTCGGAGCGCGTTGAAATGTGCGGCATTGCCGGTTTCTTCGGACGGCCGGGCGCGGGGATGCCGGCCCGCACGCTGCTTCGGCGGATGATCGGCGCGATCGCGCATCGCGGTCCGGACGCGCAGGATTTCTTCGTCGGCGATGAGATGGGGCTCGGCCATGCGCGGCTGAGCATCCTCGATCTTCAGACCGGCCAGCAGCCGATGGCCAATGCGAACAAGAGCCTTTGGATTTCCTTTAACGGCGAGATCTTCAACTATGTCGAGCTGCGCGACGAGCTGATCGCGCGCGGTCGCCGCTTTGCGACCCATTCGGACACCGAGGTGATCCTCCAGCTCTACGAGGAGATGGGGCCCGAGTGCGTGACCCTGCTCAACGGCGACTTCGCCTTCGCCCTGTGGGACGCGCCGCGCCGCCGGCTGGTGCTGGCGCGCGACCGCATGGGCGTGCGCCCGCTGTTCCATACGCGCCGCAACGGGACCCTCTACTTCGCCTCCGAGGTCAAGGCGCTGCTTGAAGTGCCCGGCGTCTCGGCCGAGCTCGACCCCATCGCGCTCGACCAGATATTCACGTTCTGGTTCCCGCTCGCGCCGCGCACGCCGTTCAAGGACATCGATGAACTCAAGCCGGCGCATGTGCTGATTGCCGATCCGGACGGCATCGTCGTGCGCCCGTACTGGACGCTCGACTATCCGCGCCTCGGCGAGGAAGGCCCGCACGATGCGCGCGCCGAGGCCGCGCTCGCCGAGGAAGTCGAGCAGCTGCTGGTCGACGCCACCCGCATCCGGCTGCGCGCGGACGTCCCGGTCGGCGCCTATCTGAGCGGCGGGCTCGATTCCTCGATCGTCGCGGCGGCGGCAAAGCGCATCGTCCCGGACCGCCTGCGCACCTTTTCGCTCACGTTCGAGAGCCCGGAGTTCGACGAAAGCGAGCACCAGCTGGAGATGGTGCGCGCGCTCGGCACCGCGCACGAGAGCGTCGCGTGCACCGGCGCCGACATCGCCCGCCTGTTCCCGCACGCGATCCGCCACGGGGAAAAGCCGATCCTGCGCACCGCGCCGGCGCCGCTCCTCGCGCTCTCCGACCTCGTCAACCGCAACGGCTTCAAGGTGGTGCTCACCGGCGAAGGCGCCGACGAGGTGTTCGCGGGCTACGACATTTTCAAGGAGGCGAAGCTGCGCCGCTTCTGCGCGCGCCAGCCGCACTCACGCCTGCGGCCGCTGCTGTTCCGCCGGCTCTATCCCTATTTGCCCGGCCTGCAGGCGCAGTCGCCGAAATATCTCGAGGCGTTCTTCGGCGCCGGCGTCGGCCCGCTCGACGATCCGCTGTTCTCGCACCTGCCGCGCTTGCGCACCACCGCGGGCGCCAAGGCTTTCTTCTCAAGCGACCTGCGCAGCGCCCTCGCCGGCTATGACGCCCTCGCCGAGTTGCGCGAAAGCTTGCCCGGCGAATTTGAGCGCTGGCATCCCCTGTCCCAGGCGCAATATCTCGAAACCGCGTATCTGCTGCCGGGCTACATCCTCTCTTCCCAGGGCGACCGGGTCGCCATGGCGCATGCGGTCGAGGGCCGCTTCCCGTTCCTCGATCACCGGCTGGTCGAGCTGGGCGCGCGCATTCCGCCGAACCTGAAGCTCAACGGCCTGCGCGAGAAGCACATCCTGCGCAAGAGCGCCGAACATTTGTTGCCGGACGGCATCGCGAACCGGACGAAGCAGCCGTACCGCGCGCCGGACAGCCAGGCGTTCGCCGGCCCCGATTGCCCGGACTACGTCGCGCGCCGCCTCGCGGCGGCCGATCTCGCCGCGGCCGGATACTTCGATCCGAAGCCGGTCGAGCGGCTCGTCGCCAAGTGCCGTAACCAGAAATTCATCGGCTTCCGGGACAACATGGCGTTCGTCGGCATCCTGTCGACCCAGCTCTGGCACCGCGAGTTCGTGGCGGCCGGAGCCGGTTCCGCACTCGCATCCGCAGTCGCCTGAGGGGGGATCATGCGCGCAGACACCGAGCGCAAGGTGCGCAAGTTCATCGAGGAGAATTTCCTGTTCCGCGAAGACCGCGCCGTCATAGCGGACGCGGAATCGCTGATCGACGCGGGCCTGATCGATTCCACCGGCGTGCTCGAGCTGGTGGCGTTCCTCGAAGGTGAATTCGGCCTGCGCATGGCCGACGCCGAGATCGTGCCGGAGAATCTCGATTCCATCCGGGCGATCGTTGCGTTCGTCGAGGGCAAGCGCGCGGTCGTGGCAGCGTAGGTTTCTTCTCCCTCTCCCCTCCGGGGAGAGGTGAAAAGAAAGCAAGAGGCGCAGCAAGTAACATGCGCGTAGAGCAATTCCTCACGGACAGCGCTCGGCGCTTCGGCGACAAGGTCGCGCTCGTGGCCGGCGACGCGCGCATCAGCTATCGCGAGCTCGACCGCGCATCGGATCGCCTCGCCGGCGCGCTCGTCGCGCACGGCATCGCGCGCGACGACCGGGTCATCGTGTTCATGGATAATTGCCGCGAAGCCGTGGTCGCGATCTTTGCGGCGCTCAAGGCCGGTGCGGTGTTCAGCCCGATCAACCCGTCCACCAAGGCCGAGAAGCTCGCCTATGTGATCAACAATTGTCGCGCCCGCGCGCTGGTCACCCAGGAGAGGCTGCGTGCCGTCGCGAGCGCGGCGCTCGCCGAGGCGCCCTCGATCGAGGTCACCGTCGTCGCCGGCGCGCGGGAGCCGACGCTGCGCGGCGCCGTCAGCTTCGAGGCGGCGCTCGCCGCCGAGGCGCAGCCCCCCGGCAATCCCGGGATCGACCTCGACCTCGCCATGCTGGTCTACACCTCGGGCTCGACCGGGTTCCCCAAGGGCGTGATGATGACGCACCGGAACGTCGTCGCCGCCGCGACCTCGATCACGACCTATCTGGAAAACACGCCCGACGACGTCATCCTCAACGTGCTGCCGATCTCGTTCGACTACGGCCTCTATCAGGTCCTGATGGCCGCCAAGGTCGGCGCCACCCTGGTGCTGGAGCAATCGTTCGCGTTCCCGCAGGCGATCTTCGCCAAGATGACCGCCGAGCGCGTCACCGGCCTGCCGCTGGTCCCCACCATGGCGGCGATCATCCTGCAGATGCGCGATCTCAAGCCGGGCGCGTTCCCGCACCTGCGCTATGTCACCAACACGGCGGCGGCACTGCCGCCCGCGCATATCGCGCGGCTGCAGGAGCTTTTTCCCACCGCCCGGCTTTATTCGATGTACGGGTTGACCGAGTGCAAGCGCTGCACCTACCTGCCGCCCGCCGAACTTGCGCGCCGTCCCGGCTCGGTCGGCATCGCCATCCCGGGCACCGAGGCCTACGTGGTCGACGAGCATGGCGCGCGTGTCGCGCCTGGCGTGGTCGGCGAACTGGTCATCCGCGGCGCCCACGTGATGAAGGGCTACTGGGAAAACCCGGAGGCGACCGCCCGCGCGCTGCGCCCCGGCCCGTACGAATGGGAGAAGGTGCTTTACACCGGCGATCTGTTCCGCGCGGACGACGACGGGTTTCTCTATTTCGTCGGGCGCAAGGACGACATCATCAAGACGCGCGGCGAGAAGGTGAGCCCCAAGGAGGTCGAGAACGCGCTCTATGCGCTGCCCGGCATTCGCGAGGCGGCGGTGGTCGGCGTGCCCGATCCGATACTCGGGCTCGCGATCAAGGCGGTGGTCGCAGCCGACCCGCAGGCGAACCTGAGCGCCCACGACGTGATCCGCCACTGCGCCCGCCACCTCGAGGACTTCATGGTGCCCAAGATGGTGGAATTTCGCGCGGCCCTGCCCAAGACCGAGTCGGGCAAGATCAGCCGCCGCCAGGTCGCGGCGGATGCCCTGGAGCCGGCGGCATGACGAAGGTGATGGAGCGGCCCAAGGTCGCGTTCTCGGCAGACGCGCTGCGCATCGACGCGGCAGCGGCCACGCGCGAGATCGCTGCGGCGATCCGCGACCAGGTGCTGCGGCGGCTGCGCAAGCGCGGCGCCGTGATCGGATTGTCCGGCGGCATCGATTCGAGCGTGACGGCCGCCCTGTGCGCCAAGGCGCTGGGGCCGGAGAAGGTGTTCGCGGTGCTCATGCCGGAGAAGGATTCCGATCCGGAGAGCCTTCATCTCGGACGTCTGATGGCCGAAGCGCTCCGGCTCCGCAGCGCGACCGAGGACTTGGAGCCGATCCTGGCGGCCGCCGGCTGCTACCGGCGCCGCGACGAGTTCATCCGCAAGGTGGTGCCCGAGTTCGGCCCCAGCTGGGGATGCAAGGTCGTCATCGCCAACGCGCTCGCCAACGACGGCTACAATCTCACTCAGCTGGTGGTGCAGTCGCCCGACGGCGCACGGCAAAAGCTGCGCATGCCGCTCGAGGTCTATCTCGGCATCGTCGCCGCCACCAACATGAAGCAGCGCACGCGCAAGCAGATCGAGTATTACCACGCCGACCGGCTCAACTACGCGGTCGCCGGCACGCCCAACCGGCTCGAATACGACCAGGGCTTCTTCGTCAAGAACGGCGACGGCGCGGCGGACGT
>DASZJC010000592.1:0-3501 GCA_035948495.1 Xanthobacteraceae bacterium
CGCGCGCTCCTGGATCGCGCGGCGGAACACGATGCGGCTGTCGCCGGCGACATAGCTGCTGATCAATATGTTGAGGTCCTCGAAATACCAGGCGAACAGCAGCCGGCGCGGCAACCCGCCCACGGCGACGCCGCCGCTGCCCGTGTAGGCCGCATAGACGTTGTCGGCGCCGTTCGGATAATCGAACTCCGGCGTGCTGCCTTTGACGATGACGTAGTCGTTCGTCTCCTCGCCGAAATAGATGCGCGGTTGGGTCACCGGCGGCCCGCCGGTTGCGACCGGCGGAATGTTCTGCAGATAGAAGATCGGCAGCCCCTCGCCGGTCTTGCGGGTGACCGGGCTCATGACCACGCCGTTGCCGTGGGTGAACAGCAGGTGGCGGTTGACCCAGGTCTGCGCATTCGACGGCAGCAGCGCGGGCTGCAGCTCGCGGGCGGAGAGCATCACCGCCTGGTAGGTGCCGTTGAGCCAATAGCGATCGATGTCGACGTCGTGGAAGCGGTAGTAGGTCCTGATCTCCTGCATCTGGCCGTAGGTGTCCATCAGCGGCTGCCAGTCCCACAGGCGAATGTTGTCGATGGTCGCGCGATTGGCGTCGAGCACCTGGGCGGTGAGACTCTGCTCCACCGCAAACGGTTTGACGGTGATTTGATGCAGGTTGTAGGCCTGCTGGGTGAGCGCGATGTTGCGCGCCAGATAAGGCTTTTCCAGCAGCAGCTCGTTCGGCTTGACGTAGACGCGCTGGAACACGGCCGGAACGAGGCCGCCCAGCAGCAGCGAGGCCGCGACCAGCGTCGCCGCGGCCGCCGCCGGAAGCCGCCATGTGCGCCGGCGCACGTTCGCCCAGCATGCGACGGCGCCGGCCGCGGCGACCACGATCAGCAGCCACAGCACCGGCAATTGCAGGTGCGCGTCGGTAAAGCTCGCCCCGACCACGACGCCGTTGTCGCCGTAAAGCAGATTAAAGCGGTCGAGCCAGTAGGAGAAGGCCTTCACCGCGAACAGGAGGCCGAGCAGCGCGGAGCCATGGGCGACGGCGGCGGACGACACGAAACGGCGCTGGTTGTCGAATACGATGTCGCCGTGCAACCAGTACGCCGCCGCGGCGAACACGGCGGCGAGCAGGACCGTGGCGAGGAGCCAATTCTTGATGGCGACGTAGGCCGGAAACGAGAACAGATAAAAGCCGATGTCGTTGCCGTAGAGCGGATCGTTCTGGGCAAAGGGAACGTGGTAGAGGAAGCGCAGGAACAAATCCCAGTTGCCGACCTCCCCGGCGGCAATCAGGGCCGCGACGATGGCGGCGAGCGCCGTGACCAGCGCATGGCGCGGCACGTGGCGGCGCAGGAGTTCCAGCGCCTCGGGCAGCACCCCGGCCGGTACCGATTGCCACTCGAACGGCGCCGGCTGCCACGGCGAGGGCCCCGTCGCCAGGCGCAACGCCAGGATTCCGTTCGCCCACAGGACGATCCCCGATCCCGCAAAGGCGACGAGGAAGACGGCGGACTTGGCCGCGAGGACCGTCCAGAACACGCCGGTGTAGCCGACTTCGCGAAACCACAGCAGGTCGACCAGGAAATCGCCGACAAGCCCGAGCACGATGAGCCCGGCCACCAGCACGATCGCCGCGAGGAGGATCGCTCCGATGAGGCCTCTGCGCGGCATGCCTGATCGCCTCGCTGGTAAGACGCCACGCTACCATATCGGGCGGCGCGCATTCACAGAAAGGCGCGGGGCGCGAGATCGCCGGCGCGGCGCCTGCGCCATTGATCCGGCGCGCGCGCTGGCTGACAATGCCGTCCCGACCTCGTGGAATGGGCCGTGGACGCGCGATTCTGGCTCCTGCAGACCTTCAACGGCCTGTCCTACGGCGCCCTCCTGTTCCTCCTGGGCAGCGGCCTGTCGCTCATTTTCGGCGTCATGCGCATCGTCAACCTCGCCCACGGCGCCTACTTCCTGCTCGGCGGCTACGTCGCGCTCTCGGTGATCTGGTCGACCGGCTCGTGGGCGCTGGCGCTGCCGGCGGCTGCGCTGGCGGTCGCCGTGGTCGGGCTGCTGATGGAGCGCATCTTCCTGCGGCCGCTCGGCTTCGATCCGCTGCGGCAGGTCCTCCTCACGGTCGGCTTCGCCTTCCTGTTCCAGCAGGGCGCGCTCGACATCTGGGGCGGCGACAACATGGACATCACCCCGCCGGCGGCGCTCACACGCAGCATCGTCGTCGCCGGGCTCTATCTGCCGGTCTACCGCATCTTCATGATCGGCCTTGCGGCCGTCATCGGCGTCGCCCTGTGGCTGGTGATGGAAAAGACCCGCATGGGCGCGGCGGTGCGCGCCACGGTCGACGACGCGCAGATGGCGAGCGGCGTCGGCATCGACACCTCGCGTATTTCCATGCTCATCTTCGCGCTCGGCTCGGCGCTGGCAGCGCTCGGCGGCGTGATCGGCGGCGCGTTCCTCGGCATCTACCCGGGGCTCGACTTCCAGATCCTGCCGATCGCCTTCGCGGTGGTGATCATCGGCGGCATGGGAAGCCTCACCGGCGCGGCGATCGGGGCCTTGGTCGTGGGGCTTGCCGATAATTTCGGCAAGGCGTTGTTCCCCGAGGTCTCATATTTCACCCTCTATGCGCCCATGGCCCTGCTGCTCGCGGTCAGGCCGACCGGCCTGTTCGGGCGCGAGTGACCGTGAGATATTGTTTGAGCATGATCTTGTCCGAACACCGGTCCCCACCCCGCATCAAGTGCGGGGCAGGCTTTTTCGGGATCATGCTCTAATGACCAACCGGCGCAAGCTGCTCGCGGTCGCTGCGGTCCTGGTCGCGGTCGCCGTGGTCACGCCGCACTCCGGCCCGTTCGTCATCCTGCTCGTCACCCGCGCGCTGGTGTTCGCGATTCTCGCCATGAGCCTCGACATCCTGCTCGGCTTCACCGGGCTCGCCTCTCTCGGCCAGGCGGCCTACCTGGGGGTCGGCGCGTACCTCACCGCGATCCTCGCCATCAAATACCAGTTCGGCCTGGGCTGGAGCTTCTGGGCCGTCATCGTGCTCGGGGCGCTCATCGGGGCGGCGACCGCCGCGTTGTTCGGGCTCATCGCCATCCGAGCGAGCGGCGTCTATTTCCTCATGATCACGCTCGCGCTCGGGCAATGCGTGTGGGGCCTCGCCTACCGGTGGAATTCGCTCACCGGAGGCGACAACGGCCTCAATCTGCCGGGCCGGCCGGAGTTCGGCATCGCCATGGCGAACGACCTCACCTGGTTCTACCTGGTGTTCGGTTTCTTCGCCGCATCGCTCGGTATACTCTATCTCCTGGTCCTGTCGCCGTTCGGGCGCAGCCTCGAAGGCATCCGCGAGCGGGAAGTGCGCATGCGCATTCTCGGCTACAATACCTGGCTGCACAAATACCTCGCCTTCGTCATTGCCGGCGCTTTCGGCGGGCTTGCCGGCGTGCTGTGGGCGACCACCAACGGCCACGTGTCGCCCGAGGACGTGGTGCTGACCAC
>DASZJC010000593.1:0-32634 GCA_035948495.1 Xanthobacteraceae bacterium
ACCCACGCGGCCAACATCCTCGGCATCTCGATCCGCACCTTGCGCAACAAGCTCAACGAATATTCCGCCGACGGCCTGCCGATCCCGCCGCCCGGCGGCGGCGAGGTGCGCAGCGTCGCATGAGCATCACGAGCCGGCATAGGCCTTCGCACATGGACGCGCCCGGATGAGCGACACGGCGACGGCACAAGGCGCGACGTTCAGGCTCGCCCGCCTGCGCCTCGGCGACATCGTCGACCTGCTCAAGCGCGGCGACATCGCGCTTGCCGTCGGGGTGATGACCATCCTGGTGGTGCTCATCCTGCCGCTGCCGCCGGTCCTGCTCGATCTTTTCCTCGCCGTCTCGATCATCCTCTCCGTGCTAATCCTGATGACGGCGCTGTTCATCCATGCGCCGCTCGAGTTCTCATCGTTCCCAACGGTGCTGCTGATCGCCACCATGCTGCGCCTGGCGCTCAACCTCGCCTCGACGCGCCTCATCCTCGCCCACGGTCACGAAGGTACCGCCGCCGCCGGCCACGTCATCCAGGCGTTCGGCAATTTCGTCATGAGCGGCAACTTCGTGATCGGCATCATCGTGTTCACCATCCTGGCGATCGTCAATTTCGTGGTGATCACCAAGGGCTCGGGCCGCATCGCCGAGGTGGCGGCGCGGTTCAACCTCGACGCCATGCCGGGCAAGCAGATGGCGATCGACGCCGATCTCTCGGCCGGGCTGGTCGACGAGAAGGAGGCGCGGCGGCGACGCAAGCAGCTTGAAGACGAGAGCGCGTTCTACGGCGCGATGGACGGCGCCTCGAAATTCGTGCGCGGCGACGCGATCGCCGGCCTGCTCGTCGTTCTCATCAACATCATCGGCGGGATGATCGTCGGCATCGTGCAGCAGAGCATGGCGTTTACCGAGGCCGGGCACACCTACACGGTTCTCACCGTGGGCGACGGCCTGGTGACCCAGATCCCCGCCCTGATCGTCTCGACCGCGGCCGGTCTGCTGGTCTCCAAGGCCGGCGTCGCCGGCGCCGCCGACCAGGCGCTGCTGCGCCAGCTCTCGGGCTATCCCACGGCGCTCGGCATGTCGGCCGCCGCCATGCTGATCATGGCGCTGTTGCCCGGCATTCCCATGATTCCGTTCGTGCTGCTCGGCGGCGGTGCCGGGACGCTTGCCTACGTGATCGAGAAGCGCACGCGCGTGGAAGCCGCCGCCGCCGCGCGCAAGGCTGAAGCCGACGTCAAGGCGGCGCCCGCCGACGAGCCGATCGCGGCCGCGCTGAAGATCGACGATCTCAAGATCGAGCTGGGCTACGCGCTGCTGCCGCTGGTCAATTCGCCCGACGGGTCCGACCGGCTGACCGAGCAGATCAAGGCGCTGCGCCGGTCGCTCGCCGGCGAAATGGGCTTCGTCATGCCGGCGGTGCGCATCCTCGACAACGTGCAGCTCGAAGCCAACACCTATGTGATCAAGGTCAAGGAGGTCGAAGCCGGCACCGGCAAGATCTGGCCGGGCCAGTACATGGTGATGGACCCGAGCGGCGGCCAGGTGACGCTGCCGGGCATGCACACCGTCGAGCCTACGTTCGGGCTGCCCGCCACCTGGCTCGATCCCATGCTCAAGGAGGAAGCGGCGATCAAGGGCTACACGGTGGTGGACGCCGCGACCGTGCTCTCGACCCATCTCACCGAAGTGCTCAAGGCCAACATGTCCGAGCTTCTGTCCTATGCCGAGGTGCACAAGCTCATGAAGGAACTGCCCAAGGAGCAGGGCGAGTTGGTCAAGGACATCGTGCCCTCGCAGATCACCACCTCGGGCATCCAGCGCGTCCTGCAGATTCTCCTGGCGGAGCGCATTTCGATCCGCGACCTGAGCACCATTCTCGAAGGCATCGCCGACGCACTCGCCTATACGCGCAACCCGACCATGCTGGTCGAGCACGTGCGCGCGCGGCTGGCGCGGCAGATTTGCGCCCAGCACACGTCGCCGGCCGGCTACGTGCCGCTGATCGCGCTCTCGGCCAAGTGGGAACAGGCGTTCGCCGAGTCGATCGTCGGGCAGGGCGAGGAGCGCAGCCTCGCCATGCAGCCCTCCAAACTCTCCGAGTTCATCGCCATGGTGCGCGAGCGGTTCGAGCAGGCCGCGCGCGAGGGCGAAGCGCCCGTGCTCGTGACCTCGCCCGGCATCCGTCCGTTCGTCCGCGGCATCGTCGAGCGGTTTCGGGCCCAGACTCCGGTCCTGTCCCAATCGGAAATTCACCCGCGGGCGCGGCTCAAGACCGTTGGCAGCATCACTTGAGGCGGCCATGGCGCCGGATTCCAACGGCTTGACGGCAACCCGGGAACCAAACGCGGGGTCCCGCCGTTGGCGTCGGCGCAAACCGCAAAGGGGGAGATCAGGGGACCGGGGAACCGGATCATTGGACCGTCGCGGCGGTTTGAACCTTTCTGCCGCCCGCGGCGACCAACAGGCGAGATCGGGAGACCCGCCATGAATCATTCGCTCGCGACCGCTGACCGCACCACCCATTTGAAGGTCGTTGTGGTGGCGCTTCTGGCCGCGATCGTCGTCGTGGCCGTGGGCATCACCGCGCGGGTCACCGCCATGGACACCGAGACCGCGCGCATCCACACCCAGGGCGTCGTGGTCAAGGCCGGCGCGCCCGCCGCTTACACCCGGACCGAGACCCCGTCCATCCGCTGAATCTGACCTCCCCGAAGCCTTCAGAGCGGGATGACCTTTCTGCGAAAGGTTCTCCCGCTCTAATTCTATGGCGACGGGGCGGAAAAGGTCGGCGGTGTCGCCTGAATCAGTCTGCCGCTGTAGAGCACCGGCCCGGTCGGCGCGCCGGTCGGCGAGCCGCCTTCGGGCTCGACCGAGACCGCGTAGGTCGCCCGGTTGATGGTGACGGCGTCGTAGTTGGCAAGCTGCCCCCGCTGCGTGAACTCCTCGCTACCGATCAGGCCGAGCGAGCGCGGCGATTTGAACCGGTCCGAAACCAGCCACAGCTCGTAGGTCTTGCCGACCGGCCGCTCGGCCCGGACCGTGCGCACGGTCAAGGTGCGCTTCTCGAGATCGAACGTGAGCAGGAACGCTGGCGAGGCGGCGTCGCGCTGCAGCACCGCCACGTATTGGGCCGGTTTGGGCGAAGGCACTTCGACGGTCTTGACCACCTCGACTTGCGTCTCGACCACCCTGGGCTTGAGCGGGTCCGGCATCAGCTCGGGGCGCATTTCGCGCACCACCACGATGCCGGCGAACGCGGCTGCAAGCGCCGCGATGGCCACTGCGGTGCCGCGCCAGCGCCGCACCCGCCGCGACAACGCGATGATCTCGGCCCTGGGCGCCGCTTCCCGTATGGGTGGCGGCGTCAGCGACGGCTCCGGGTGCGGCGGCGGTGCCGGCTCGATGGCAGGGGACTCGATTACCGGCGGTGCGGCCACCGGCGGCGCGGCCACCGGCGGCACGGCCATCGGCTCGACCATGAGCGGCGCGATCTCGGGCGCGGCTTCGGCGGCCGGCGGTTCCGCGGTGAGGACATCGGCAACCGGGTCGCCGCTCGCCTTGCGCGCCTTGATCCGGTCGAGGATCGCGGGCGGCGGCTCGACCGGCGTCACCAGCACGTTGAGTTCGCCGAGCCGCCGCTCCCAATCGCCGACGAGGGTCGCGAAGGCCGGGTCGGACGCGATCATCTGCTGCACCTGCGCCCGCTCGGCAAGGCCGAGCGTGCCGAGCACGTACTCGGCGGCGAGGACTTCCTTGTCCGGGTTCTCGATCATGATCCGAGGCACTCCCGAATCTGCAGCAGGCTGCGCCGCAGCCAGGTCTTCACCGTGTTGACCGGGGTCTCGAACTTTTCCGCCAACTGCTCCCGGCTCCAGCCGCTGTAATAGGCGAGCAGCACCAATCGGCGCCGCTCCTCCTCCAGGTCGCCGAGGCAGGCGAGCAGACGCCGCAGCTGGTCCGTCATCTCGTGCCGGGCGAGCGGGCTCGGTTCGTCCGATGCCGCCTCCGTGGCCTGCGTTTCCTCCTCGATCGAGGCTTCGCCCTTCTTGCGCACCACGTCGAGCGCCCGATTGCGCGCGATCGCGACCATCCAGGTGATCGGGGTCGCCCGGCTGGGATCGAACTCCCCGGCGCTGCGCCAGATGCGCAGATACGCATCCTGCATGACCTCGTCGGCGAGGTCGGCCCGTCGCAAGATACGCAGCACGACGCCGTAGAGTTTCGAGCGGGTCGCCGCGTAGAGGCGGTCGAACGCCCCATCGTCGCCCTTGGCGACGGCGGCGAGCAGCTCAACCAGATCTGCCGGCGTCATAACCTCGGATTGAGCCCCCGGCATTCCTGACCCCCAGCCAGCGCCGGCAAGGACCGGCGACCGCACAGATTAGCGACTCCGGGCCGGCTTGGAAAATGCGCCCCGCAGCGAAAACGTCCGTCGCGCGCATTATCGCCGGGCCGGGCGGGCCGCGTCGAGTCCGCCAGGGCGGTGGGAAACGGGATTTGGCAACGAAGCGTGGCGGCGCGCTCAGGCGCCGATGCCGTCGCGGTGGCGCATCAGGCCGATGCGGTCGAGTTCCGCCTGCTCGCGCATTTCATCGCTGGCGCGCTCGCGCATCTGGTCGCGCTCGTCGAGCAATTCGACCTTCTTGAGCTCCTCGAACGCCTCGCCCAGCGCCGCGCGCGCGTCCTCGAGCTGACCCTTGAGCTCGTCGGCCGAACGCTTGAGATTGTCGCGCCGGTTCAACGCGGCCTTGGCGTAGGTCGGATAGGCGAAATGCGCGGGATCGTGGATCCCGGCGCGCTCCTGCTCGGCGAGGATCTCGCGGTCGAGATCGGCGGCCATGCGATCGAACTCGGCGATCATGCCTTCGATCTGCATGACCTTGCGGCGTTTCTCATCGACCTGAAATTTCTTCAGGCGGATGAGCGTCTCACGCGACTTCATCGACTCGTACTCCCCGAAGCCTCGAGGGCCTGGTGCCTCGCCCTACCCAAAACAGTGCAGGTAACATCGCACCGTCGCGGCACCGTGGTCGATCCTGCCATGACAACGTTAGTTTTCGGTTTCCATGGGCTTTAGGATTTGCCCGAGCCAGGCGTATCCCTGCGCGAGGCTCGTCGCCTCGTCCTTGCCCTGGGCGAGGAACCGCTCGAGCGGCTGGTGCAGCCGGATCGCTTCGTCGACCTCCGGGCTCGACCCCGCCCGATAGGCGCCGAGCCGGATCAATTCCTCCATGTCGGCGTAGGTCGCCATGACTTGGCGGGCGCGATTGATGGTGGCGAGATGCGCCGGGTCCGCCGCGCGCGGCATGGTGCGGGACACCGACTTGAGGATGTTGATCGCCGGATAGCGGCCGCGTTCGGCGATGGCGCGCTCCATCACGATGTGGCCGTCGAGCGTGCTGCGCACCGCGTCGGCCACGGGCTCGTTATGGTCGTCGCCGTCGACCAGCACGCTGAAAATGCCGGTGATCGTGCCCTGCTGGGAGCCCGGCCCGGCGCGCTCCAACAGCCGCGGCAGTTCGGTGAACACGGTCGGCGTGTAGCCCTTGGCGGTGGGCGGCTCGCCGGCAGAGAGCCCGATCTCGCGCTGCGCCATGGCGAAGCGCGTCACCGAGTCCATCAGCACCAGCACGTCCTTGCCCTCGTCGCGGAAATATTCGGCGATGGCGAGGGTCAGATAGGCGGCCTGTCGGCGCATCAGCGCCGGCTCGTCGGAGGTCGACACCACGACCACGGACCGCGCGAGGCCGCTCGGCCCGAGATCGTCCTGCAGGAACTCCTGCACCTCGCGCCCGCGCTCGCCGACGAGACCGATCACCGACACGTCGGCTACGACGTTGCGCGCCAGCATCGAGAGCAGCATCGACTTGCCGACGCCGGAGCCGGCAAAAATGCCCATGCGCTGGCCGCGACAGCAGGTGAGAAACGTGTTGAGCGCGCGCACGCCGAGATCGAGCGGCGCGCCCACTCTCCGGCGCGAATGGGCCGGCGGCGGCGAGTTGCGGAACGGCGTCGGCGACGGGCCGGGCGGCAGGGCGCCCCTGCCGTCGATCGGCTCGCCCATGGCGTTGACGACGCGGCCGAGCCATCCCGCCGACGGACGCACCGCCGCCGGCACCGACGTCACCACGGCGCGGCAGCCGCGCCGCACCCCTTCGAGCGCCGCGAACGGCATCAGCAGCGCGTTGGCGCCGGTGAACCCGACCACCTCGCACGGGATGACCGGTCCCGAGCCGGTCTCGATCACCACCCGGGCGCCGACCGACATGGCGTGGATCGGGCCTGCCACCTCGACCATCAGCCCGCGCACGCCGACGACGCGGCCATAGACCTCGATGCCGTCGAGTTCGGAAATCTGCTCGGCGAGCGCTTTCATGGCCGCAAACCCGCGCCTGAATTGTTACCGGAGGGTTGGTCCTTAACCCGACATTTACCCGCTTCATTAATCATTGGCCCACAGTCCTTGGGGGAAACGCGGCCTCGCCCTATCTGGACGGAAGGGGCGAGGTTGCGGGAGTCGGCTCCGGCTGACTCTTAACGTGACGCATGAACCGGAACGTGGCGAAAAACCCGATCTCGTACAACATTTTACGGCGATTCGTAGCCGATCGCCCAGAGAATGCTTGCACACGCGAATCAGGTTTTGTTAACCATTGGCCCGGTAGCGTGCGAATCACTGGAAAAGCGTCCCAAGGCGTTAACCGGGGCCGCCGCTACGGCGCGCCGACCTGAGCCCCCACAAGGGCGAGGAAGGGGACTGGCATGCGCGTCTTATTGATCGAGGACGACAGCGCCACGGCGCAATCCATCGAGTTGATGCTCAAATCCGAGAGCTTCAACGTCTACACCACGGACCTCGGCGAAGAAGGTGTCGACCTCGGCAAGCTCTACGACTACGACATCATCCTGCTCGACCTGAACCTGCCCGACATGTCGGGCTTCGAGGTCCTCCGCTCGCTGCGCGTCTCCAAGGTCAAGACCCCGATCCTCATCCTCTCCGGGCTTGCCGGCATCGAAGACAAGGTCAAGGGCCTCGGCTTCGGCGCCGACGACTACATGACCAAGCCGTTCCACAAGGACGAGCTGGTGGCGCGCATCCACGCGATCGTGCGCCGCTCAAAGGGCCACGCCCAGTCGGTCATCCAGACCGGCGATCTCGTCGTCAACCTCGATACCAAGACGGTCGAGGTCAGTTCCCAGCGCGTGCATCTGACCGGCAAGGAATATCAGATGCTGGAGCTGTTGAGCCTGCGCAAGGGTACGACGCTCACCAAGGAAATGTTCCTCAACCACCTCTACGGCGGCATGGACGAGCCCGAGCTCAAGATCATCGACGTGTTCATCTGCAAGCTGCGCAAGAAGCTCGCCAACGCCTCGAGCGGCAAGAACTACATCGAGACGGTATGGGGCCGCGGTTATGTCCTGCGCGAGCCGACCGAGGACGAGGCACGCATCCCGGCCTGACCCCGACGCGATTTGCTGAAATACCGGACCCCGCCGCACGGCGGGGTTTTGTTTGGGACGCTCGGCGTTCGTCATCGCCCGCGCGGGCGGGCGATCCAGTAATCCGCGCCCGCTCAGAGAAATTCGACGCTTGGGATTACTGGATGCCCCGCTTTCCGCGGGGCGCGACGACGAGTGGAATTACCGCGCTGCCGCGAGGCTCGCCACGCGCGGTGCCATGGCGGCAATCTTGCCGGAGAAGCCGGCATTGACGGCCGCGGACCCGAGCGCATAAAGCCCGCGACGCTCGGGCACCGGCTTGAACGCATCGGTCAGCCCGACCACGGTCTCGGCCGCCCCGAGCACCAGGTACCCGTGCGGCGCGGTGCTGCGCGCGATGCGGTTGAGCACGCCGACCTTGGTGTCCTGGTCGAAGTAGATGAGGACGTTGCGGCAGAACACCAGGTCGAATGAACCCAGATGGGAGAAATCGGACAGGAGGTTGAACGGCCGGTACTGCACCATGGCGCGGATATCGGCCGCGATCTGCCACATCTCGCCGACCTGGGCGAAGTACTTGACCAGCATCTGGATCGGGAGCCCGCGCTGGACCTCGAACTGGGTGTAGAGCCCGCCCTTGGCCTTCTCCAGCACCGCGGTCGACAAATCCGTGCCGAGGATATCGATCCGCCAGCCGGCGAGTCTCTCCTTCATCTCCTTGAGGCAAATGGCGAGCGAATAGGGCTCCTGGCCGGTGGACGCGGCCGCGCACCAGATGCGGATGCGCCGTTCGCCCGCGCGCGCCGCAAGCAGCGCCGGCATGACCGTGTCGCGGAAATGATCGAACGGAATCTTGTCGCGGAAGAAGAACGACTCGTTGGTGGTCATCGCATGGACCACGTCCGCGATCAGCCGGTCGCCGCCGTTCCTGAGCGTCGCCACAAGTTCGGCGAGGCTCGCGAGCCCCGCCTTGCGGGCGATCGGCGCGAGGCGGCTTTCGACCAGATATTGCTTGTCGCCGGCAAGCGCGAGGCCCGACTGGTCCTTGAGCAATTTGCACAGGAAGTCGTAGTCGAGGGGACTCACGACCGCTCTCCCGCAAACAGCCGCAACAGCTTGGGCCCGATCTGATCGAGCGGGAGCACCGCGGAGCAAACCCCCGCATGGGCGGCCGCGCCGGGCATGCCCCACACCACGCTGGTCGCCTCGTCCTGGGCAATGACGCTGCCGCCGGCCGCGGCGATGTCGCCGGCCCCATGGGCGCCGTCCATGCCCATCCCGGTGAGGATCACGGCGAGCGCGGCGCAGCCGTAAACCCGGGCGGCGGAAGCAAACAGCGGGTCCACCGCGGGCCGGCAGAAATTGACGAGCGGCCCGTCGTCGAGGGCAATGACGGCCGCCCCGTTGTGCTGGGCGACCCGCATGTGGCGTCCGCCCGGCGCCACGTAGATGGTGCCGGCCTGGATCGGCTCGCCGTCGGCGGCCTCGCGCGCGGGCCGCTCCGCCGAGCGCGCCAGATGCTCCGCCAGGATGGTGGTGAACATCGGCGGCATGTGCTGGGTGATCAGCACCGGGACGCCGTCGACGACCGAACCGATGCGCGAAACGATCGCGTTGAGCGCCTGCGGCCCGCCGGTCGAGGAGCCGATCAGCAGGGCGCGGGGCATGACGGGCGAGAACGGCCGCAGCTTGATCGACGGCGCGACATGGGCGGCAACCGGCCGCTCGAGCGGCGTGCCGATCGGCCGGATCGGTGACACCGGAACCGCCGCCGGCGCGCGGGCCGCCGGCAGCGCCAGACCCCTGCGCCGCCCGCCGAGCTGGCGAATCTTCTCGATCAGTTCGCGGCGGAACTCGATCGAGGTCGTGACCCCGCGGTTGGTTTCCGGCTTGGGCACGTAGTCGGCCGCGCCCAAGGCGAGCGCCCGCAAGCTGATCTCGGCGTTTCGCCGCGTGACCGTCGAGGCCATGATGACCACGAGGTCGCGCTTCTTCTCCAACAGCAGCGGCAGCGCCGAGATGCCGTCGAGCTCGGGCATCTCCACGTCGAGAACGACGACGTCCGGGTTCGCGCGCTCGATCTGGTTCACCGCGTCGCGGCCGGTGCGCAGGGAGGCGACGACCTCGAAGCCTTCCTCCTCGACCCAGCGCGAGACCAGGCCGCGCACGACCACCGCGTCATCGACGACCATGACGCGGAGCGGAGGCTGACCGGCGGAGACGGCGGAAACGGCTGGCGCGGCGGCGGCAACGCTCATGAAACGCGGTACTCGTTACTCGACACGCACGGAGCGACGAAATAAACGGGGCCGGACCCGTCAGATCAGTCCCACCTCGTGGAATTTGGCTTCGACGATTTCCTTGTCGAACGGCTTCATGATGTATTCGTTGGCGCCGGCGTGGAGCGCGCGCGCGATATGCACCACGTCGTTTTCGGTGGTGCAGAACACCACCTTGGGACCTTCCCCGCCGGGCAGCCGCCGCAGCGCCTTGAGGAACTCGTAGCCGTCCATGACCGGCATGTTCCAATCGAGCAGCACCGCGTCGGGCAGCTGGCGCTGGCATTGGGCAAGCGCCTGCTGGCCGTCCTCGGCCTCGCTGATCTGAAAGTCGAGCCCTTCGAGTATCCGCCGCGCCACCTTGCGGATCACGCTCGAGTCGTCAACGACCAAACACGTCTTCATATCGATTCCACCCGTTGCTTCGGCGTTCGTCTTCGCGCCGCCGACGTTCACCTTGCCTTCGACGATCCGACCGCCTCACGCGGCGAGCGGATCGGCCGCCGTCATTTCCAGCACCCGGTCGACGTCGAGGATCACCAGCAGCTGGCCGTCGAGCCGGTGCACGCCGGCCGAGACCCGCGCCAGCCGGGCGTCGAGATTGACCGGATTGGCCTCGCGCGTGCCGTCCGCGAGCTTCATCACCTCGCCGACCGTGTCGATCAGCAGCCCATAGGACTCGCCCTTGAGCTCGATGCCGACGGCCATGGCCGGGCGGCCGTCGCTGCGCGGCGGCATGCCGAGGCGCAGGCGCAGATCGACGGCGGTGACGATGCGGCCGCGCAGATTGAGCACGCCGGCGATCTCCGGCGGAGCAAGCGGAACCCGCGTCAGCCGGTCCGGCATGAACACGTCCTGCACCCGCGAGATCGGCAGCCCGAACAGCTGGCCGTCCAGCATCACGGTCACGTATTCGATGACCGTTTCGTCCGATTTGCCGTTGCCGCTTGCCATGGCCGTTCGCCTCACGCCGCCGCGTCCCACTCGACGGTGGATTCTTTCAGCGCCGCGATCAGGCCGGGGCGGTCGAACTTGGCGACGAAGTCGTGGAAGCCGGCCTGGCGTCCGCGCTCGATCGTCGCCGGCGAGGTGACGGCGGAGAGCGCGATGATCGGCACCTGGGCGGTGCGCGCGTCGCGCCGCACCGCTTCGGCAAACTCGAAGCCGTTCATGCCGGGCATCTCGATGTCGGAGACGATCACGTCGAAGCGCTCGCCCGCCTTGAGCCGCGCCAGCGCCTCGTCGGCCCCGGTCGCGGTGGTGACGTCGTAGCCTGCCGCCTTGAGCACGGGGGCGAGCATGTTGCGGAAGAAATGGGAATCGTCGACCAGCAGCAGGTTGCGGGTGAGCGCTTCCGCCCGCAGCTCCTTGCGGCGGAACCAGTCCTCGAACGCGAGCGGCAGGAAATAGCCGACGTCGACGATCTCGGTGGCGTGGCCCTTGACCACCGCCGAGCCGAGCACGCCCGGCACGCTGCTCGTCACCTCGATGTCGAGCTTGTCCTCGACGATGTCGACGATCTCGTCGACCGCGAGCCCCATGGAGCGCCCGCTGTCGGAGAACACCAGCAGCGGCTGCGTTCCCTCGGTGCGGATGCGCGCCGTCTCGTCCACCCGCACCAATGGCATCAGATGGCCGCGATACTGCACGAGATGCCGGCCGTTGGAGAACTCGATCTTCTTGCAATCGATCTCTTCGAGGCGCGTGACCAACGCGAGCGGCACCGCCTTGAGCTCGGGGGATCCGGCGCGGAACACCAGCATCGATACCGTCTTGGCGGCCGCCGCGTTGCGCGCTTCGGCCTCCTCCTCGGCGTCCTCGCCCGGCAGCGTCCCGATCGCCTGGGCGATGCCGTTCGGGTCGATGATCATGATCACCGAGCCGTCGCCCAGGATGGTGTTGCCGGAAAACATGGCGATGTGGCGCAGCTTGGTCGACATCGGCTTGACGACGATTTCCTCGGTGTGGAACACGCCGTCGACCACGATGCCGAAGGTCTGGCTGCCGACCTGGGTCACCACGATGAAGCCGTCCGCGGCCTCGCTCGCGCCGCTCTCGGCCATGCGCAGCAGCTTCTTGAGATGGACCAGCGGCAGCAGCTTGTTGCGCAGCCGCAGCACCGGGGTGTCCTTGATCCGCTCGATGCGGTGCTCGGAATTGGTCTGCGCCCGCACCAGTTCGACGACGGAGAGCTGCGGGACGGCAAACCGCTCGCCGGCCGCTTCGACGATCAGCGCCGATACGATCGCCAGCGTGAGCGGAATCTTGATGGTGAAGCTCGACCCCTCGCCCGTCACCGATTTCACGTCGATGGTGCCGCCGATTTGATCGATGTTGGTGCGCACCACGTCCATGCCGACGCCACGGCCGGAGACGCTCGTGACCTTGGCGGCGGTCGAGAAGCCCGGCGCGAAGATGAACTTCTGGATCTGCGCCTCGGTCATCTTCTCGACGTCGGCCTCGGAGGCGAGCCCGTTGGCGACCGCCTTGGCCTTGATCTTCTCGACGTCGAGGCCGCGCCCGTCGTCGGAGATTTCGATGATGATGTGGCCGCCCTGGTGATAGGCCGAGAGCCGAATGGTTCCGGTCTCGGCCTTGCCGGCGCGCCGGCGCTCTTCGGGCGTCTCGAGCCCGTGGTCGGCCGAGTTGCGCACCATGTGGGTGAGCGGATCCTTGATCAGGTCGAGCACCTGGCGGTCGAGCTCGGTTTCGGCGCCGTGCATTTCAAGCTCGATCTCCTTGCCGAGCTCGGTCGCGAGGTCGCGTACGACGCGCGGCAGTTTCTGCCAGGCGTTGCCGATCGGCTGCATGCGCGTCTTCATGACGCCTTCCTGCAGCTCCGCGGTCACGTTGGAGAGCCGTTGCAGCGGCACCTTGAACTCGGAGTCCTCGTGCCGGCGCACGATCTCGAGCAGCTGGTTGCGGCTGAGCACCAGCTCGGACACCATGGTCATCAGGTGTTCGAGCGTCTCGACGTTGACCCGGATCGACTGGCTCGCGATCTTGCTGTCGGCCTTGCCGTCTTCGCCGGCCTCGTCTTTGGGCTCGCGCCGCGGAGCCGGGGGCGGGGAGGGCGGGTTGGCCGGCGGCCGCGCGGGACCGGCGGTTTCCCGGAATGCGCGCTCGAGTTCGTCCAGCGACACCTCGCCCGGACGCAGCGGGCGCTCCAGCACCTGGTAGACCAGCGAGCCCGTGGAGACGGCAGGTTTCGCCTCGGCGGCCGCGCCTTGCACGGCCATGCGCTCGAGCCCGTCGATCAGGTCACGGTCGGCGCCGGCCGGCTCCTGCTGGTTGCGCTCGAGGTCGCCGAGGATCTCCTTGATCCGGTCGATCGTGAACAAGACGAGCGTGACCGCTTCGCCGGTGACCGGCACGCCGTCGCGGAACCTGCCCATGAGGGTCTCGGCGGCGTGCGCCAGCGCCTCGAGGCGCGGCAGGCTAAGAAACCCGCACGTCCCCTTGATGGTGTGGACGAGGCGGAAAATGTTGTCGAGAATTTTGGCGTTGTTGGGTTCCTGCTCGAAACGGACAAGCTGGACGTCGACGACGTCGAGACTCTCGTTCGTCTCGGTGAGGAACTCGCGCAGCAGATCGTCCATGGACAGGACCTTGGCCTACAGGTACGCGCAAACATGCCAGGGGCCTGCGCGGGCCCATTTTTCGCTGCCCAGTGTGTGGGCAAACCCTTTAAGATTGGTTGCCTGGCGGCCGTTAAACGGGCGGATCGGCGCCGGCGGGGCCGGCGCCGCAAACCCGCGCAATTCAAGGGTTTCGTCGGCGCTCAGGCGGCGGTGACGACGATCCGGTCACCATCGGGCGCGAGCGTCACGCCGAGCCCGCAGCTGCGCGCCAACAGGCCGGTGTAGAACGGCTGGATGGCGTGGGAATCGACCGCGTGCCCGTCGGGCTCGCCGGCGACGAGTCCCGGGATCGCCTGCGGAATGCGGGCGTTGAGGCCGGCCGCGCTGATGCGAAAACCCATGGCCTGCCCCTCGCCGACCGGATCGACCGTCAAAGTCCCGCCGCGCGGAATCGTTTGCCCCGCCAGCAGCAGGAGGTTGAGCAGCAGCTTGACCCGATTCTTCGGCAGCAGCTCGCGCGGCAGGTTCCACTGCAGGCGCGTCTTGCCGTCCTCGAGAAAGCCGCGCGCGACCCCCTGGGCATCGCCGAGATCGATCGCCGCGCCGGCCGAGCCCGCGGCCCCGAACGCCAGCCGGCAGAATTGCAGGCGCGCCGAGGCCTGCTGGGCGCTCTTCTTGATGAGGTCGAGCGCGAACGTCTTCGTTTCCTCGTCCTTGTCCTCCTCGAGCACTTCGAGGCCGTTCACCACTGCGCCGACCGGACTGATGAGATCGTGGCAGACGCGCGAGCACAGCAGCGCGGCGAGATCGAGGGCTTCGAGGGTGACGGGGCCGGCCATGACAAAGTCTCCGACGGGGGCCGTGACGCCTTGCGTATCGCCGCGACATCTGTGACGTCGCCGATCGCCGCGACGCCGGGTGCGTGTCCGCGGCGGCTGACCGTGATACACCGCACCGATTCGACCCGCCAAGGCAACGGACGAGCCGCGTGACCGGCGATCATCCTGTCGGCGGCCTGAAGGCCCCGGCCGCGTCCCTCATCGATGACCTCACCGCGATCGTCTCGCGGGCGGCGGCGGCCATCCGGCAGGTCGCCCCGCAAGCGGCGAAGCGGCGTATGAAGGCCGACCGCTCTCCGGTCACCGACGCCGACGAAGCGGCCGAAGCGGTGATCCTCGATGGGCTGGCGCGGCTCATGCCCGGGGTGCCGGTCGTGTCCGAGGAAGCCTGCGCGCGCGCGGCGCATCCGCGGCTTGGTGCCTCCTTCATCCTGGTCGACCCTCTGGACGGCACCCGTGAGTTTCTCGCCGGCCTGGACGAGTTCACTGTCAACCTCGCGATCGTCGTCGACGGCGTGCCGGAGATCGGGATCATTGCCGCGCCGGCGCACGGGCGCGTCTGGCGCGGCGCGATCGGGCGCGGCGGCGAACGGTTCGACCTCGCGCCCGGCGCCTCGCCGGCCGCGGCGCGCGACATGACTCCGTTGCGCCCGCGGCGACGGCCGGCCCGCGGTCTCGTCGCCGCGGTCAGCCGGTCGCATCTCGACCCGCGCACCGCAGCCTTCGTGGCGGGCCTGCCCCACGCCGCGCAAATGGTGTGCGGCTCATCGCTCAAATTTTGCCGCCTCGCCGAGGGCAGCGCCGACGTCTATCCGCGGCTCGCGCCGACCCGCGAATGGGACATTGCGGCCGGGCATGCGTTGCTGGCGGCAAGCGGCGGCGCCGTAACGGCGCCCGACGGCACCGTCCTCGCCTACGGACGGACCGCCGAGGACTTCCGCGTTCCCGGGTTCGTGGCCTGGGCGGATCCGGCCGCCGCGGCGGCGATCACCGCATGAGGTCGGGCGCAGGCGGGCGTCAGGGCACGAGGGTCTTGAGCAGTTCCGGCCATTTCGCCTGCGCGGCGGCAAGCAGTTCATCGGGGTCGGCCGCGAAGGCGTCGCGCGTTGCGAGGGTCTCGAACAGGTGGAGCCGGCGGTGCGTCACCAGCCAATATTGCGGATTACCAGGAACGGCGACCCCGCGCGCCACCGCGAGAACGTCGTAGCCGCCGAACCTCGGCATGTAGACATCCGGGCGGTCGATGAACGCTGCGCGGTTGCCTTCGTTGCGGAAGCGCCAGACCGCTCCGGCAAACGACAATTCAAGCTCCGGCCGGCCGGCCAGCGGCCTCGAGTCGGTGAAATAGGCCACCGGGTCGAAGCCGTAGAGAGCAAGCCCGGTATGCCGGTCGACGACCAGCCGCTCGGTCGTCGCCGCGCCCGCCGGCCGCCAGTCGAAGCATGCCGGCAACCCGAGGATCAGCCCCAGCCCGAGCGCCGCCGGCCCGATTGGCGACTTCCATCGGCGCCGCGCTGCCGTCATAGTTGCTGCCCAGGATTGATTCGGATGTCGGGCGGATGCCCCCCCGGTCGGGCGGTCCTACGCCATCCCGGTATGCAATGGGTTAAGCGGGATATCATCCTCGAGGGGGTTCTATGCGCGCCGCCTTCCGCAGCCTCGGTCTGCTTCTTCTTCTCTTGCTCGGCCTGAACGGCTCGCCCGCCTTGGCCCAGCCGGCCCCGGTCCAGCCGGCCCCAGCCCCGCAGGCTGCCCCGCCGCCCGGCGACACCTTCTTGCCCGGCGAACTTGTCGCTGCCGGTCACCACTTCTTCGGCGGCGTCTCGCGCGGGCTTGCCACCATCATCGAGAAGGCTGTGAGCCAATGGGGCCTGCCCAACGGCTATGTTCTCGGCCAGGAGGGCAGCGGCGCGGTCGTGGTCGGCGCCCGCTACGGCGAGGGCGTGCTCTATACGAAGAACGCGGGCGACCTGAAGGTATTCTGGCAAGGCCCGTCGCTCGGTTGGGATTTCGGCGGTGAAGGCGCCCGCACCATGATGCTGATCTACAATCTGCCGGCCACCGGTGCGATCTACCAGCATTTCGCCGGGGTCGACGGATCGGCCTATTTCATCGGTGGGTTCGGCATGACGGTGCTGACGGCGAACCATATCGTCGTCATCCCGATCCGCTCCGGCGTCGGGGTGCGGCTCGGCGCCAACGTCGGCTACCTCAAATTCACCGACCACGCGACCTGGAACCCGTTCTGAACCCCGGTTCGGCCGCCGATTCACGCTGACCATTGAGGAAGCTGGAAGTCGCGCCGGCCGCGTGGCATGGTGCGCGCTCCGCCAGCGCGGAATGCCATTCGTCATTCCGCGCCAGCTTATTGTCGGAGCATGATGTTTCGAAAACCGGTGCGCCACCCCGGATCAAGTCCGGGGCAGGCTTTTCGGCATCATGCTCTAGCCAACCGGGTCGGAGGCGTTTGTCCATGATCGAGCCGATCATGTATTTCGGGCTCGGCTTTCTGGCCGCGAGCCTCCTCGCGCTCATCATCATGCCGTTCGTTCACGGCCGTGCCGAACGGCTCACGACGCGCCGGCTGGAGGCGGCGATTCCGGTGTCGATGGCGGAAATCCAGGCGGACAAGGACCAGCTGCGCGCCGAGTTCGCGATGTCCACGCGCCGGCTGGAGATGAGCGTCGACCAGCTCAAGCGCAAAACCACGGGCCAGCTCGCCGAGCTCGGCAAGAAGGCCGACGCCATCAACCAGCTCAAGGCCGAGGTCGGGGAAAAGACCGCCACGATTTTCGCGCTCGAGGCGCGCGAGAAGACCTTCAAGGACCAGTTGCACGCGACCGAGGACGAGCTTGCGGTCAAGACCGACGCGCTGCGCGAAGCCGAACGGGCGCTGGCCGACAAGCAGGCCGAGCTTGCGCGCCTGACCGGGAGCCTCGACGACCGGGCAGTGACCTCGGACAGCCAGCGCGTCGAGATCGTGGCGCTGAAAACTCAGGTCGACGCCCTCACGCACCAGGTCGCCGACCTGGAAAAGGCGGTCAAGGAGACCGAGGGGCGGCTCGAACAGGAACGGCGCGCGGCCGAAGCCGCCGCCAAAGAACTGGCGCTGGAGCGCGGACAGGTGGAGAAGCTCGCCGAGCGCGTCGGCCAGCTGGAGCACCAGTTGGCGGTGCAGACCACCGAGGCCGAGATTCTCGGCCGGCGCGTCGCCGAGCTTGAGATGCGCCTTGCCGAGCAGGCCCGGATGCTAGGCGAGCGCGAACGCGAGCGCGACCAGCTGCGGCTCGATCTCGACGCCGCGCGCCGGATCGAAGCGGATCTGCGCCAGGAGCTGGGGAGCGTCGATCGGCGCCACGGCGCCACAACCGATGCTCTCGCCTCGGAGAAGGCGTCGGTCGAGGCCCAGCTCGACCAGGCGCGCGAGGATCGCGCCAAGCTGCAGCGCGAGGTCGCCGCCATGAAGCGCGAGGCGGAAACCTCGTGGGCGGCCGAGCGGGTCGAGAACGCGCTGTTGCGCGAGCGCATCAACGACGTGGCGGCGGAGGTCGTACGCCTCACGTCGGTTGTCGAGGGACCGGGCTCCCGCATCGACACCATCCTCGCGGAAACCGAAGCGCCGTCGGGCGCCGTGAACGGCTCGCCCCAGTCGGCCGGCGAGGAAACCCGCGGCAGCCTCGCCGACCGCATCCGCGCGCTGCAGAGCCGCGCATCCCGGCTCTCGCCGGCGCGGTGAAAGCGCCGCGAGCCCGTGCGGGCGCGCGATCCAAACCGTACCGGGGACGGACGCCGCTCCGCGGCGCGCTACCGAGCAGAAGACCTTCACCGACGCGCGGATCGCCGAGGGATTTCTACAAGATCGCATTCGGCGCGGAGTTCAGCGTCGCCGGCCGCCTCGACCGTATCCGGGAGCGTAAGGGCCGAGGTCCGCCTCCGGAAGCATGACCATTTCGGGCGGAACGACATCATTGCACAAGATTTGGTCAATGGGTGCAGTGCACAAATCCCGGGCGGTTTGCGGCGGTCTTGGGCAGCATTCCTTACCAAATGGTTAACAGGCCGCCGCGCCACGAGCACCCATCTCATTGAAAATACTAACTTAAATATATCAGCGCCGGCTGGCACGCGGCTTGAATAACGATTCGTCGAACACCTGGCGGACGATCGCGCGTCCGCGCGGGGGCGCATGCCGAGGAGACCCGAGATGGATTACGTCAAACCGGCCGACGTGGCCAAGGCCATGCTGGAGACGGGGCTGAAGAAATTGGCCCTGCCCCCGCGCGACCTCATGATCCGCGGCATGCTGTCGGGCGCGATCCTGGGCGTGGCGACGAGCCTTGCCTTCACCGCGGCCGTCTCCACCGGCCAGCCGCTGGTCGGCGCGCTCATCTTTCCGGTCGGCCTCATCTTCATCGTGCTGCTCGGGCTCGAACTGATCACCGGCAGCTTCGCCCTGCTGCCGTTGCCGTGGCTCGATGGCGGCGCGAACGCCCCGGGCGGGACCGCCGTCCTGACCAACTGGGGCTGGGTGTTCCTCGCCAACCTGATCGGCAGCGCCGTCTACGGCGCGCTGCTCGCCATTGCACTCACCGACATGGGCAAGATCGAGCCGGCCGGAGTGGCCGCGTTCATCGTCAAGGTCGCCGAGGCGAAGACCACCGGCTACGCGGCGTTCGGCGCCGCCGGCATGGTGACGGCCTTCGTCAAGGCCATCCTGTGCAACTGGATGGTCTGTCTCGCCGTCGTCCTCGCCATGTCGACAAATTCCACGATCGGCAAGATCGCCGCCGCCTATATGCCGATCCTGGTGTTCTTCGCCCAAGGCTTCGAGCACTCGGTCGTCAACATGTTCATCATCCCGACCGGCATGATGCTCGGCGCGAAGGTGACGGTCGCCGACTGGTGGGTGTGGAATCAGATCCCGGTGACGCTCGGCAATCTGGTGGGCGGCTTCGTGTTCACCGGGCTTGCGATCTACACGACCTACAAGCCCGCCGCGCCCGCCGACGCGCCCTCGTTGGGCGTGCCCTCGCGCGTGCCGGCCGAATAGGACGAAGCACGCCATTCATGAGCGGAGAGTTCGCCCCCGAGCAAAAACGTTATCTGGAAGGTTTCGTGTCCGGCCTGCAGGCAGCGCGCGCCGCGCGGGGTCTGCAAACCGGCAACGGCGCCGCCGCTATACCCGGCAGCGGCGGCGCCGAGCCGGTTGGCCCCGATGCCGCCGCCATCAAGGCGCAGGATCGCTTCGTCACCGCCGGTCGGAAGCTCTCCGACCCGGAGAAATTCAAGCGCGAGCTGCATCCGTTCGACGGCTACGAGCGGCTCAAGGCGCAGGCGGGCGCCAACGAGCCGCCCCAGCCGCCGGATAATTTCCGCTGGCGCTTCTACGGGCTGTTCTACGTCGCCCCGGCGCAGAACGCCTACATGTGCCGGCTGCGCATCCCCAACGGCATCCTCAAGCACCGGCAGTTCGCCGGCGTCGCCGACCTCGCCGAGCGCTACGGTGGCGGCTATTCCCACGTCACCACCCGGGCCAACCTGCAGATCCGCGAGATCGAGCCGAAGAACGCGGTCGCCATGATCGAGGCGATCCAGGACCTCGGCCTGTGCTCGCGCGGCTCCGGCGCCGACAATATCCGCAACGTGACCGGCACGCCGACCGCGGGAATCGACCCGCAGGAACTCATCGACACGCGCCCGTACGCGCGCGAGTGGCATTTCCACATCCTCAACGACCGTTCGCTCTACGGCATCCCGCGCAAGTTCAACGTCGCCTTCGACGGCGCCGGGGTTATTCCGGTGGTCGAGGACACCAACGACATCGGCTTCCAGGCGGTCGAGGTGAAGGACGGCTTCGGGATCGAGCCCGGCATGTGGTTCCGGCTGCTGCTCGGCGGCATCACCGGCCATCGCGATTTCGCCCGCGATACCGGCGTGGTGGTGAAGCCTGCGGAGGCGACGCTCGTCGCCGACGCCGTCGTGCGCGTCTTCATCGACCACGGCGACCGTACCAACCGAATCAAGGCGCGGCTCAAATACGTGCTCGACGCCTGGGGGTTCGAGAAGTTCCTCGCCGCCATGGAAGAGAAGCTCGGCCGCAAGCTCGCGCGCGTGCCCGCCGAAGCGATCGCGCCGCGGCCGGCGTTCGACCGCACCGCCCACGTCGGCGTCCATGCGCAGAAGCAGCCCGGCCTCAACTGGATCGGCGTCGCGCTGCCGGTCGGCAAACAAACGGTCGAGCAGATGCGCGGGCTTGCCGCCGTCGCGCGCGACTTCGGCGACGGCGACATCCGCCTCACCGTCTGGCAGAACCTGCTGATCTCGGGCGTGCCGGACGATCGCGTCGCAGCCGCGCAGGCGGCCATCGCGGCGCTCGGCCTCGCGACCGAAGCGACCCCGCTGCGCGCCGGGCTCGTGGCCTGCACCGGCAACACGGGCTGCAAGTTCGCCCTTTCCGACACCAAGGGTCACGCCGAAGCGATCGCCGCCTGGTGCGAGCCGCGGGTGGCGCTCGACCAGCCGGTCAACATTCATCTCACCGGTTGCCATCATTCCTGCGCGCAGCACTTCATCAGCGAGATCGGCCTCCTCGCCGCCAAGGTGGAGCGGGGCGAAAGCGACGCCGTCGAGGGCTATCACATCCATATCGGCGGCAGCTTCGGGCCTAACGCGGTGCTCGGCCGCGAAATTTACCGCGATGTGAGCGCCGAGGACGCGCCGGCGACCGTCGAGCGCATGCTCAAGGCCTACATGGCCCATCGCGCTTCGCCCGCCGAGACGTTCCTCGCCTTCGCCAACCGCCACGATCTCGACGCGCTCAAGGGGCTCGTTGCCGCGGAGGCCGCATGAGCCTGCCGACGCGCCCGCCGTTTGCAACCCTGATCGCGGAAAACGCGCCGTTCACGCCCGAGCAGCGCGAGTGGCTCAACGGCTTCTTCGCCGGCCTGCTGTCGCTCGACGGCGGCGTGACCGCGCTCTCGGCCGAAGAAGCCGCGGCGCTGATGCCGCGCTCCCTCGCGGCGCCGCCCGCCGCGAAGGGACCGCTCGACGACGGCGACGACGGCGAAACGCCGTGGCACGACCAAACCATGCCGCTTGCCGAGCGCATGAAGCTTGCCGGCGGCCGTCCGCTGCGCCGGCGCATGATGGCCGCCATGGGCCAGCAGGACTGCGGCCAGTGCGGCTACAACTGCGAAGACTATTCCAACGCGATTTTCCTCAAGACGGAGGAGCGGCTCAACCTGTGCGTCCCGGGCGGCAAGGAGACCGCCCGCATGCTCAAGAAGCTCTACGAAGCATTCGATGACGGCGCGCCCGCCGCACCGACGGTCGCCTTGCGCGCGCCGCCCGTTCAGGAAAATGCCGGCCCGGCAGCCGCTTCGCGCGCTGCTCCGGTCGAGGCGCAGTTCCTCTCCCGCACGCTTCTCAACAAGCCGGGCTCGCACAAGGAAACCTGGCACATCGAGTTCGACCTCGCCGGAACCGGGCTCGCGTACGCGGTCGGCGACTCGTTCGGGCTCTTTCCCACCAACGATCCCGCGCTGGTCGAGGCGGTGCTCGCGGCGATCGACGCGCCGCCGGATTTTCCCATCGGCGGGCGCACCTTGCGCGCGGTGCTCACCGACGGCGTCTCGCTCAATCCGGCGCCCGATATGCTGTTCCAGCTCGTCTCCTACCTGACCGGCGGCGAGCGCCGGCAGAAGGCGAAGTCGCTGGCCGACGGCGAGGATCCGGACGGCGACGCGGAGACTCTCGACGTGCTCGCGGCGCTGGAAAAATTCCGCGGCGTGCGCCCCGATCCGGAAGCCTTCATCGAAGCGCTCGATCCGCTGCAGCCGCGGCTCTATTCCATCGCCTCCTCGCCCAAGGTCGATCCGACCCGTATCGCGCTCACGGTCGACGCGGTGCGCTATCCCGTGGGCGCGCGCACGCGGCTCGGCGTCGCCTCGACCTTCCTCGCCGGCCGCATCGCGCCCGACGCCAAGGTCAGGGCCTACGTGCAGAAGGCGCAAGGGTTCGGATTGCCGGCCGATCCGGCGGTGCCGATCGTCATGATCGGGCCCGGCACCGGCATCGCGCCGTTCCGCGCGTTCCTGCACGAGCGCATGGCCGTCAAGGCGCCGGGACACAACTGGCTTTTCTTCGGCCATCAGCACAGCCGCTACGATTTCTTCTACGAGGACGAGCTTGCCGGCATGAAGGCGGCGGGCGTGCTCACGCGCCTCACGCTGGCCTGGTCGCGCGACAGCGAGCAGAAGATCTACGTCCAGCATCGCATGCGCGAGGTCGGGCGCGACCTGTGGGCGTGGATCGCCGATGGCGCCCACGTCTATGTGTGCGGCGACGCGAAGCACATGGCGAATGACGTGGAGCGTGCGCTGGTCGACGTGGTCGCGACCTTCGGGGCGCGCTCCGCCGACCAGGCGATCGCGTTCGTCTCCGAACTCAAGAAAGCCGGTCGCTACCAGGTCGACGTCTATTGAGCAGCCCATGAGCCTCTCACTGATCCGCTCTGACCCGCAGCCGGCGCGCATGGCGCCGCTCGCCCGGCTGCCGGTATTCCTCAAGCTTGACGGACAACGCGCGGTCGTTGCGGGCACGAGCGCGGCGGCGGCCTGGAAAGCGGAACTGCTCGCCGCGGCGGGCGCGCGCGTCGACGTCTACGCGCCCGATCCGGGCGGTGAGTTGCTGGCGGTCGCGGGCGCGCCGCCGCACGGCACGATCACGATCCATGCGCGGCCGTGGGCGCCGGCCGATTGCACTGGGGCCGCGATTGCGGTCGGCGACTGCGCGGACGACGGCGAGGCCGCGCGTTTTGCGGCGGCGGCGCGCGCCGCCGGCGCGCCGGTCAACGTCGTCGACAAGCCGGCGTTCTGCGATTTCGCCTTCGGGGCGATCGTCAACCGTTCGCCGCTCGTCGTCGGCATTTCGACCGATGGCGCGGCGCCGGTGTTCGCCCAGGCGATCCGCACCCGCATCGAGACGCTGATCCCGCACGGCTTCGCCCGCTGGGCCGAGGCGGCGGCGCGCTGGCGGCCGCGCGTGCAGACGTTGGCGCACGCGCTCGCCGTGCGGTTCTGGGAAAAATTCGCCGCCCGCGCCGTCGCGCGCGCGCACGCAGGCCCGAACGAGGCGGAGCTGCATGCCCTCCTGGCCGAGACAAACGGCGAGCACGCGGCCGGATCGGTCGTCGTGGTCGGTGCCGGCCCGGGCGATCCGGAATTGCTGACGTTGCGCGCGGTGCGCGCGCTGCAATCGGCCGATGTGATCCTGTTCGACCGCGAGGTCGGCGCCGGCATCCTCGACTTCGCCCGGCGCGAAGCGCGCCGCCTGCTGGTGGGGCCGAGCGGCGCCGGCCACATCGATTCAAACGAGCAAGGCGAGATCGAAGCGATGATGGTCGCGCTCGCCGGGGCCGGCCGGCGCGTGGTGCACCTTGTCGGCAGCGACGAGGCGAGCCGCGCGCGCGCCGAGGCGGAGATCGCCGCCTGCCGCGTGGCAGGAATTGCCGTCGAGGTGGTGCCAGGGGTCCTTATCCCTCCCCCGAAGCCGGAGGGCGGCGAGCGACGCGGGGAATCAGGAATCAGCCGTCGGTAATCAGTAATCAGCAGAGCGCGAAGCTCCGATCACTGGTTTCTGATCACAGACTACTGATTCCTACTTCCCCATCGCCTTGTCGAGGAAGCGGATCGCGCGCGCCCAGGCGATCGCTGCGCTTTCGGCGTTGAAGCTTTCGCGCTCGTCGCAGCAGAAGCCGTGCTGAGCGCCCGCGTAGACGTAGATGTCGCAGTCAGCGCCGCGCTTCTGTTTGATGATCTCGACGTCGCTCATCGGGATGCTGGCGTCCCGGTCGCCGAAATGCATCTGGGTCGGGCAGCGCGGCTTGGTGTCGGCGTGTTTGACGATCTGGCCGCCGTAGAGACACACGGAGGCGGCGAGCCCGTCGATCCGCGTGGCCGCGAGATAGGCCATGGTGCCGCCCATGCAGAAGCCGATCACCGACACTTTGCCGCTCGGCCGCAGCAGGTCCACCCCGGCGGCGACGTCGCGCACCATGGCGTCCCAATCGATGCTGCCGAGGTAGCCGCGCGCCTTGGCGATTTCGTCGGGCGAATAGCCGGTTTCGAAGTCGCGCACGAAGCGGTCGAACACGGCCGGCGCCACCGCGCTATAGCCGAGCGCCGCTAGGCGGTCGCATACCGAGCGGATGTGATGGTTGACGCCGAAAATCTCCTGCACCACCACGACGCCGCCGCGCGATTGTCCGGCGGGATCGGCGCGGTAGGCGCCGAGCTTGTGCGCGTCGGCGGCGGTCAATGAAAGCGGCTTGCCCATGGGTTAAGCCTCTTGTCGGGGTGGTCGTTCGTTTGTTCGCGGCGCCGGCAGGGTATGCCGGGCTCGGGGAAGGCACGAATCACACCGCAAACGGCCCCGGTCGTTCAAAGCACCCGGCGTTCGTTGTCAGCTGTCCTTTTCCCGGCACCAGTCCTCGATTTCGCTCACCAATGATGAGACCTCCTTCAGTCCCGCTTCAAGCACATCGCGTGATGGGACCTGAGGCATGCCGCCGCCCGGTCTGGGATAGCGCGTCGCCGTCGCGAAGCTGGTGTAGCTGTCGAACGTCATCAGGTCCGCGCGCCAGATGTGATCGGCGGGCAACAAATCGGCGAGGCGCCCGAGCTGATGGTGGCTGGCGGTGAAGGAAATGCTTTCGGCCGTAAGGACCGCCTTGAGCAATTTCTCCGCCGCTTGTTCGAGCGCGAACGCGCTATGCCGAGGGTGGACGGCAAGGAGCCGGCGGGCGACCGCCAAATCCTCCTTGGCCAGCGCAATGAAGCTCGCGACCGCCGGCTTCACACCGCCCGTTCCTCTTTGCGCAACGCGCGGTCGCGGTAGATCGCTTTGCCCTCGGTGACGGCGTTGTGGACGAGCGTGCCAGGCACATCGCGATCTTTGAGAAACTCGCTCCACGAGCACGGCACGATGTCGTAGCCCAGGCCGCAACCGACGACGGGTCCCGCCACCCGGTCCGGCGCATAGGCTTCCTGCGCCAACCCGTCGGGCAAGACGACCAGCAAATCGAAATCGCTGTCGTCATCATTGTCGCCGCGCGCCCGGCTGCCGAATTGCCAGATCGCGCGCGGCTTGAGCGCGACGACGAGCCGGTCGCGCAGGAACGCCAGCGCCGCGGCTTCGTCCTTGAACGGGCCGACCGGCCGCGACGAAGCGTCAGCGAGGAGCCTGCGTACGATTATGCCTTTGCCGCTGCGCAGAAGCTCCGCCACCGCCTGCAGGAGGTCGCGATGCTCGGGGCGTGCTCGGATCGACTGGACAGGAAGGGCCATGGGTCGCTCGTAATACGTTAGATCTCATAGCGTATTACGAGACGCGGCGTGGGTCAACGCCCGCGTTGAGACCTTTTACGGGCAAATGTACCCCGTGCCGCCCGGCGCCTTGAAGCAGCCGACCGATTCCGGGAGCACGTGCTTGGGCAGCCACAGGATCACGCTGGGAAAGAAGATGGTGAACGCGATGGTGCCGAAGAAGATGACGTAGATCGGCAGCGATGCCCGCAAGGCCTGGGAGAAGCGCACGCCGACGAACTTCGACGCCATCAGCAGGGCAAGCCCGTAGGGCGGCGTGATCAGCCCGAACGCCAGGGTGGCGATCAGCACCACGCCCATGTGCACCGGGTTGATGTCGGCGGATTGCGTGAGCGAATAGACCACCGGCATGAAGATGATGATCGCCGGGATCGGCTCGATGAAGTCGCCGACGATGGTGAACACCAGCACCAAGAGGAACATGATCAGGTAGGGGTCGTTGCCGGCGAGCCCGGTGATCCAGCCCGACACCACGATCGGGCCGCGCAGGTAGGCGACCATCCAGCCGAACGCGGAAGCGGCCGCGATGGTGATCAGCGGCAGCGAGTAGATCAGCCCGGCGTGGCAGAAGTCGTAGGGCAATTGCGCGAGGTGGCGCCGGTTGAGTAGCGGGATCACGACGACCAGGATCCAGGCGACCGCGACGGCGCCGGCCTCGGTCGGGGTGAACCAGCCGCTGAGGATGCCGCCGAGCAGGATGACCGGGATCATCATCGGTAGCGCGGCGGCGAGCGCCGCGTCGGTGAGCTGGGGGAAGCTCGCGCGCGGCCGGCGGAAGCCCACCGGGCCGAAGAAATAGCAATAGATCATCAGGCCGAAGCCGATCATCAGGCCGGGCACGATGCCGCCCATGAACAGCCCGGCGATCGACACGTTGCCGATGGCCCCATAGACGATCGCCAGGATGCTTGGCGGCACCAGGCACGCGATCGTCGAGGCGGCGGCGATCAGCGCGGCGATGAAGCCGCTGTCATAACCCTCCTGGCGCATCGGCTTGGCCATGGTGCGGCTGAGCACCGCCACGTCGGCGGAGGTCGAGCCGGACATGCCGGAAAAGAACATGCTGAACACCGCGACCACCTGGCCGAGCCCGCCGCGGATGTGGCCGACCAGCGCCTGCGAGAGGTTGGCGATGCGGATGACGATGTTGGCGGAGGTCATCAGCTCGCCGACCAAAAGAAAAAACGGCACCGCCAGCAGCGCCTCGGAATCGACGCCGTCGAACATTTTCTGGATCAGCGACGGCAGCGTTACGTCGGTGAACATCGCGCCGACGAAGACGCCAGCGACGAGCGAGAAGGCGACCGGCACGCCCAGGTACCCGAGGACCAGGAACAGCACGGTCATCAGGGTGAGGATCGCGGCGGAGCCCATCAGAATCCCACCTGCTCGGCGGACGCGGCGCCGGCCTCCGCGTCGTCGCTCGGGTGATCGAAGCCGTTGCGCCAGCCGTTGACCAGCTGCTCAAGGGCGAACAGCGCGATGAGCGCGCCGGAGAGCGGGATCGCCCCGTAGAGCGAGGCGATCGGCGTCATCGACGGCATGCGGAAGCTGCCGAAGCCGCGGCGGAAGTTGATGTAGCCGAACCACAGCATGACAAGGCCGCAGCCGAGGATCACCAGGCGGATGAGCGCCTCGACCGCGAGCCGCGCCGGCCCGTGCAGCGCCTCGGCCACGGCGGTGAGATAAAGGTGGTCGTTGCGCCGCGTCGCCACCGCGGCACCGGCGAAAATGCCGTAGACGAAGAAGGTCGAGGTGACCTCTTGGAGCCACAGCCACGGATGGCCGATGGTGCGGGTGACGATGTCGCACATCACCGAGGTGGAGAACCCCAGCAGGGTCAGGCCGCACAACACCATGAGGTATTTTTCCAGGCCGTCCAGCGCCGGCCATTTGAGATGGCGCTGGCGGTCGGGGACCAGGCGATGGGCCACCCTCATGCGGGCACGTCAGGCCTCTCTATTGCACGGAGCCGATCAGCTGCTGGATCTTGACCGCGTGCGGGCCGAGCTCCTTGGCGAGCTTGTCGAGGTAGGGCGCCGCGACCTTGACGAAGCCCGACTTGTCGACGTCGCGCACCACCTTGACGCCGATCGACTTGAGCTTGGTCTCGGACTGGTGCTCGAGCTCGAGCGCCTTGCCGGGTTCCACGCGGTTGACCTCGTCGGCGGCCGCCTGCACCCATTGCTTTTGCTCCGGGGTCAGGCTCGACCACAGCTTGTCGCTGATCCACACCAGGCTGTTGTTGGCTTCGTGCTCGGTGATCGAGAGGATCGGCGCCACCTCGTAATGCTTGTTGACCAGATAGACGTTGATGCCGTTCTCGGCGAAATCGACGACGCCGGTCTGCAGCGAGGTGTAGACGCTGCCGAACGGCATGTGCACGGTCTGCGCGCCGTAGGCCGGGAACATGGTGTCCTCGGTGGCGGTCGCCTGCACGCGCACCTTCTTGCCTTTGATGTCCTCGATCCGGTGCACCTCGCTGCGGCCGTACATGCTGCGCAGGCCGAGCGTCGCCAGCCCGATCACGTGTGCGCCCTGCACCGTCTGCTCGATCATCTCGCGCACCGCCTGCGCCACCCGCGGATCGGCGATCGACTTGCGCAGATGCTCTTCCGAGCGGAACAGGAAGTGCAGCGACATCACGCCGGCCTCCGGCGACACCGTCGCCG
Organism: Xanthobacteraceae bacterium; assembly: GCA_035948495.1. Lineage (GTDB taxonomy): Bacteria > Pseudomonadota > Alphaproteobacteria > Rhizobiales > Xanthobacteraceae > AP-16. Next base: position 28,194 of record DASZJC010000593.1, read on the forward strand.
CGTTCGCCGACGCGGAGATGCAGAAATCGACGTCGCCGGCCTTGATCATCTGCAGCACTTGCGGCTCCTGGCCGAGCTGCGCGCCGGGGAACTGGTCGATCAGCATCGTGCCTTTGCTCAGCTCCTTGAGCTTGTCGGCGAAGACGTCCCCGACCACGCCGTAGCCGGTCGTACGCGGCTGGTCATAGGCGAAGCGATAGTGCTTCGCCTCCTGCGCGGACGCGGCCGTGGCCACGAGCACCGCACCGATTGCCGCCGCCGTCACTGTCCGCAGGATCATGCCGTCCTCCCGTTTTCGCCGCACCGCCGCTCGGCCGCCGGCCGCTCGATAAGGCTGCGTGGGGAAAATACCGTCATTGCGCCCGGATGCGCGCGCTTGCTTCCCCTCGACCGCTTCTGTGCGCGGCGGCCTTGCAGCAAAAGCTTCGACTTGGGCGTCGCGATTGTCAACACGCGCGCTGGCGCCGCGCAGCAAAAGGACGCGCGCACGCGCGGGATGGTTCCGGGTGGCGGGCCGCCGCGACGGCCGCGGCCCGCGCGTGTCAGGACGCCGCCGTCACGCCGGCTTGCCTGCGCGCTCGGGGCGGAGCGCTTCCGCCGCCTTCGCATCGAGCCACAGGCTTTCGACGTCGAGGGCGCGCAGAATGTGGCCGCCGCTCGTCAGGATCCACGCCACGCCGGCGGCCGGCGCCGTATCGGTGGCGGCCGCCGCGATGGCGTCGCGCAACGTGGCGAACAGGCGCGGCTTGTCCCACGCTCCGGGGCCGGTCGGATGGACGTGGGCGGGCCAATATTGCAGGTGGGCCGGCGCGTCGAACTCCCACTCCTCGACATGATCGACGGCGGTGTCGGCGGTCATGACGCGATCTCCTTGGGCAGGCTTCCGGGACGGCACATCGGCAATTCCCGCGCGCCGATTTTGTTCCGGCGCCGGACGCTCTCGGCCTTTGATTTGCGCGGCGATGGGATTAAATCTGAATCGCTTCTGTCCTTGCTCTTGGCCGGCGACGCGCGATGACGAACTTCGTTTTTCTTGATCTTCTGGGCGGCGTGTCCCTGCTGCTGTGGGGCCTGCACATGGTCCGCAGCGGCATCGTGCGCGCGTTCGGGTCCGATCTGCGGCGGTTCCTCGGCGCGGCGCTGCGCAACCGTTTGCGCGCGTTCCTGGCGGGCTTGGCGGTGACAGCGCTGCTCCAGAGCAGCACCGCAACCGCGCTGATGACCACCGCATTCGCGGCCGGGGGCCTGGTTGCACTGGTGCCGGCGCTCGCCGTCATGCTCGGCGCCAACGTCGGGACGGCGCTGATCGTGCAGGTCCTGTCCTTCAACGTGACGGCGTTGGCGCCGATCTTCCTCATCGCCGGCGTCGCCGCCTTCCGGCGCGGCGGGCGCACGCGCACGCGCGACCTCGGGCGGGTCGCGGTGGGGCTCGGCCTGATGCTGCTCGCGCTGCATATCCTGCTCGACACCCTGGCGCCGGCCGAGCAGGCCCCGGAGGTGCGCGCGCTGCTTGCCGTGCTCGGCGGCCAGCCCGCCCTGTGCATCATCGTCGGCGCCCTGTTGGCATGGGCGGCGCACTCGAGCGTCGCCGTGATCCTGCTGGTGATGTCGCTCGCCTACGCGCATTTCGTCACGCCCGTTGCGGCACTGGCGCTGGTTCTCGGCGCCAACCTGGGAAGCGCCGTCAATCCGCTGTTCGAGGGCGGCAACTTCGACGATCCCGCCAGCCGCCGCCTGCCGGTGGGAAACCTGATCAACCGCGTGGTCGGCGTCGCCCTCGCCTATCCGTTCCTCGGCCTCATTGGCGACGCGCTGACGCGCTTCGAGCCACATGCCGGCCGCATGGTCGCCGCCTTCCATCTCGCCTTCAACGTGGCCCTTGCGCTCGCCTTCATCAGGCCGCTCGACGCTCTCGCCTGGCTCCTGGTCCGCATCTTGCCCGAGCGAAAGAAGAAGCCCGACCCTTCTGCACCGCTCTATCTCGACGAGACGGCGCTCGATACGCCCGCGGTCGCGCTCGCTTGCGCGGCGCGCGAGACGCTGCACATGGGCGACATCGTCGAGACGATGCTGCGGCAGGCGATCACGGCCTTGATGACCGACGACCGCAAGCTGGTCGCCGAGGTGTCCCGCATGGACAATGCCGTCGACCGGCTCGACGAGGCGATCAAGCTCTACGTCACCAGGGTCACGCGCGAGAGCCTCGACGAGCGCGACGGCCGACGGGCGATGGAGATCATCTCCTTCACCATCAACCTCGAGCACATCGGCGACATCATCGACAAGAACCTGATGGAGCTTGCGACGAAGAAGATCAAGCACAAGTACCAGTTCTCGAAGGAAGGCGCCGCCGAGCTCACCGCCTTTCATCAGCGCGTCGTCGAAAACCTCAAGCTCGCCTTCGGGGTGTTCATGTCCGGCGACGTCAAGGTTGCGCGCAAGCTGATCGAGGAAAAGGCGGCGCTGCGGTCGGCCGAGCTGGCGGCGGCGGAAAGCCATCTGGCGCGCCTGCGCGAGGGCCGGCCGGAAAGCATCGAGACGACCTCGCTGCATCTCGACGTGCTGCGCGACCTCAAGCGTATCCACTCGCACATCTGCTCGGTCGCCTATCCGGTGCTGGAGGCGGCGGGCGAGCTCGAGCCCAGCCGGCTGCGCCGCGTGGAAGGAGCGGCGGCGCCGGATGTGCTCGGGCGCGGCGGCGCCGCGGCGTCCGAGCCGTCGTGGCCGGGCTTGTCCCAGCCATCGACGTCCTTCGATTGATGCTGCCCCGAAGACGTGGATGCCCGGCACAAGAGCCTGCCCCGGACTTGATCCGGGGCCGGGCATGACGAAGTCTCCGTTGCATCAATTACCGCTCGGGCGGCGCGTCGCCGGCGTATTTGCCGCGCGCGAGCGCCAGGCCTTCGTCGGAGGCGATGTCTTCGTCCTGGTGGGCGGCCTTGGCCTGAGCGAGCGCGCGGGTGCGCGCGGCCACCAGGTCGGCGACGGCTTTCTTCTGCTCGTCGGCGGTCAACGCCTGGCTCTCGCGCGGCGCGACCGGCGCGTTGATCGCCGGATAGGCCGGCTGCGTCGCCGAACGCGCCGGCACGTTCGCGGGCTCGCCGCCCGCCCATTTCGGCAGGCCGCCGACGATGATGCTCGACGTGCGGTCCTGATCGGCTTCGATCTGCGAGGTTGCGCAGCCGCCGAGCAGCACCGCCGTCGACAACGCAAGCGCAATGGCCGCGCGCGCTGGAAAGCTCAACGTCCTCACCCGTCGGCAGATGACGGACGACAGAGGACAGACGACAGATGAAGAAAAGATTAATCCGCAGCCCGTCGCTCGCATGAGAGCGATAGCGGTATGTGGGGATCAGAGGACGGAGGACGGATGAAAATGGTCTGCGATCCGTCGTCCGTCCTGCGTCTACTGTCGCCTGAGTCGCTCGATCAGCTCGGCGGTGGGATAGGAGTCGGCGGGGAGCCCCAGCTTCATTTGCGCGGCGCGCGCGCCCGCCCGGGTGGCGAGGCCGAGCTTGCCGTCCGGCTTTGCGGTGGAAAAGCCGTGGCGCACGAGAAGCTGCTGCAGTTCCAGAATCTGCGCGGCGTTGAGCGCCGGGATATTCGGGCTGCCGCGATGCATCGGCGGCGCGCCGGCAATGCGCGTGGCGAGATAGGCAGCGGTGGTCGAATAGACCAGCGAGGCGTTCCAGCCGAGGTAGGCCTGGAAATTGTCGTAGGCGAGGAACGCCGGGCCGAGCCGGCCCATGGGCAGGAGCAGGGAGGCGGGCAGGTCGTCGGCCGGCAGCGGGCGCCCGTCCGCATAGGTGACGCCCCAGCGGGCCCATTGCGAGCGCGGATGCTTGATCGACAGGTCCGCCTGCTCCCACGGCACGGCCGTTCCCGCCCGCACCTCCTGCAGGCACGGCTCGCTGCGCTTCCAGCCGAGACCGACCAGGAAGTTCGCGCCCGAGGCGAGCAGATCGGGCACGCTGTGGATGAGGTCGCGCCGGCCGTCGCCGTCGAAGTCGACCGCGTATTTGTAATAATCGGACGGCGTGAACTGCAGCGGGCCGAGCTCGCCCGCCCAGTCGCCGATCATCTCGCTCGCGCGCAAATCGCCGCGCTGGACGATGCGCAGCGCGTCGATGAGCTGGGTGCGAAAGAATTGCGGCCGGCGGCAGTCATAGGCGAGCGTCGCGACCGCGCGCAGGATCGGGTACTTGCCGTTGTTGCTGCCGAAATCGCTCTCCAGCGCCCAGAACGCGGTAATCACCGGCGCCGGCACGCCGTACTGCTTCTCGATGCGTGCGAACAGGTCGGCGTGGCGCTTGATCATCGCGGCGCCGCCCTGAATGCGATAGCCCGCCGCCATGCGGTCGGAGAACTGCAGGAAGCTCTGCTGGAACACCCCCTGGCCGTGATCGCGCCGCACGACCGCCGGATCGAAGGCGAGCCCATT